>CAKORH010000009.1 GCA_934101235.1 uncultured Bacilli bacterium
TAGTAAATGATAAAACTATTAAAGGTATTATTCTAGAAGATGGACAAGAATATTTATGTGATGCTTTAATTTTAACAACAGGAACATATTTAAAAAGTAAAATCCTAGTAGGAGATACAAACAAACTAGAAGGTCCGCACGGTGAAAGAAGATCAAAATTCTTAAGTACTAAATTAAATGAATTAGGTTTTGATATTTTAAGATTAAAAACAGGAACACCACAAAGAATAGATAAAAATACTGTAGATTTCAGTGTTTTAAAACCTGAAACAGGTGATATGGAATATTTAACTTTTAATTGTGAAAATGAAATTTTTTACGATATTAATAAACAAGAAAAATGTTATTTAGTCTACACAAATGAAAATACTCATAATATCATAAAAAATAATTTAAATCGAAGTGCAATGTATGGTGGATATGCCGAAGGAATAGGTCCAAGATATTGTCCATCTATAGAAGATAAAATTGTACGATTTAAAGATAAAGAAAAACATCAATTATTTTTAGAACCAGAAAGTTTATATTATAACGATTTATACTTACAAGGTTTTTCAACAAGTATGCCAATAGATGTTCAAGAAGAAATGGTACATAGTTTAAAAGGATTAGAAAATGCAAAAATTTTAAAATACGCATATGCAATTGAATATGATGCAATAAACCCACTTCAATTAAAACCATCTTTAGAAACAAAAATAATAGAAAATTTATTCACTGCTGGTCAAATTAATGGAACTAGTGGATATGAAGAAGCAGCGGGCCAAGGAATTATTGCCGGAATAAACGCTGTCTACAAAATAGATAATAAAAAACCTTTAATTTTAAAAAGAAATGAATCATACATCGGCGTATTAATTGATGACTTAGTAACAAAAGGAACAAAAGAACCATATAGAATGCTTACAAGTCGTGCAGAATTTAGATTATTATTAAGACATGATAATGCAGATTTAAGATTAAGAAAATATGGTTATGAAGCAGGACTTATTTCAGAAGAAAAATATAAAAAATTAAAAACTAAAGAGGAAAACATAGAAAAATTGGTTGATGAATTAAAACAAGAAAAAATTACTAATAAAAGCATTACTTCTAAAATATTAGAAACATTAAAAATAAATAAATTAGAAAGTAGTACTGATTTATATTCATTTATTAAAAGACCAGAAATTACTATAAATTTGCTTTTAGATGAAAAAATAATAGAAAAAAAATATGATAGCGAAGTATATAATCAAGTTGAAATATTAATAAAATATGAAGGATATATAAAAAAAGAATTAAAAGAAGTAGAAAAATTATTAAAATTGGAATCAAAACAAATACCAAAAGATATTGATTATGATAAAGTATACAATTTAGCAAGCGAAGCACGTCAAAAATTAAAACAAATAAATCCAGAAACAATGGCACAAGCAGCAAGAATAAGTGGTGTAAATCCAGCAGACTTATCAATATTAGCGATATACTTAAAAAAGGAATATAGTAAAAATGACTAATGAAGAATTTTATAAAAAATTAAAAGAAATAAAAATAGAATTAAATTTCTTACAAAAGGAACAATTTGAAAACTATTATAAATTTTTAAAAGAATATAATAATCATACAAATATTACAGCAATAACAAATAAAGAAGATGTATATTTAAAACATTTCTATGACTCTGCTTTACTTGCGACAACAATAGACTTTAATAAAGTTACTAATTTATTAGATATAGGTTGTGGAGCTGGTTTTCCAGGTATAGTTATAAAAATATTATATCCGCACATAAATTTAACATTACTAGACTCTAATAACAAAAAAACTAAATTTTGTGAATATATAATAAAAGAACTAGATTTAAAAGATGTAGTAATAATTAATAAACGTGCAGAAGATTATATAGAAAATAAAAGAGAATATTTTGATGTAGTAACAGCAAGAGCTGTAAAAAATTTAAATATATTAAATGAACTTGCAATACCATACGTAAAATTAAATGGATATTTTATTGCAATGAAATCATCTATTGATAATGAATTAAAAGAAAGTATGAATGGAATAAATATATTAGGAGCTAAATATATAAAAACAATAAGTATAACTGAAGATATTTTAGGATTGAGAAACTTTGTAATAATTGAAAAATTAAAAGAAACAGAAAAAAATTATCCAAGAAATTATAATAATATTATAAAAAAACCTTTATAAAAAATGTATATATAAAAATATACTTTTTTATTGAAAAAAAAGTAAAAATAAAGTATCATAATATATAGAATAGGAGAAGGGGTATATGAATTTAGAACAAAATGTACAATATATAAATATAGAAAATATAATACCTAACAGATTTCAACCTAGATTAACTTTTGATGAAAATGCATTAAAAGAGTTATCACAATCAATAAAAGAATTAGGAATAATACAACCTTTAGTTTTAAGAAGATTGTCACCAGATAGATATGAAATAATTGCTGGAGAAAGAAGATATAAGGCATCACAAATGGCTGGTTTAAAAGAAGTACCAGCAATTATAGCAGACTTAGATGATAATACTTCAGCAGAAGTAGCATTAGTAGAAAATTTACAAAGAAAAAATTTATCTGCAATGGAAGAAGCAAAATCATATGAAACATTGTTAAAAAGAGGATATGTTACTCAAGAACAATTAGCAAAAAGATTAGGAATATCACAATCTACAGTTGCTAATAAAGTAAGATTATTAAAATTAACAGATGAAGTGCAAGATGCTTTAATGAAAGAAAAAATATCAGAAAGACACGCAAGAAGTTTATTACAATTAACAAATCCAGAAGAACAAAAAGAAATGCTTAATAAAGTAATAAATGATAGAATGACTGTAAGACAATTAGATACAGCAATAAAAAATATGAATGCTCCACAAGAATCGAATAGAAAATTCAATAATTTTATTACTTTAGAAGAAGAAAATAATTTACTATCTCAAATTGAACAATTAAATATTAATGATAATAATCAAAATAATAGTGAAACTCCTATATCAAATATAGGTACAGAAAATGATATTGCTCAATTAATAGTAGATTCTAAAAAGGATTTAGAAGATAAATATGAAATATTTGATATCCCAACTGCAGAAGAAGAAAAAATAAATAAAGAACCTATCAAAGAAGAAAAAGAAACAAAGAAAATAATAAAAGGGGATATTAACTCAGTAATTAATTCATTAAAAGAAATTGTAAATTTATCTAAAAAAGAAGATTTTTCAATAGAAACTGAAGAATATGATTTTGAAGACTTATATCAAATAATAATAAAAATAGAAAAATAGTTCAAATCAACATTGAACTATTTTAATTTGGTTCAGTACCTTTTAAGAAATAAAATAAAGTTCCATCTTTTCCATTACTATATTCTCCAGAGACAGGATTTAAATATGCACTTTCAACATTTTGTGGTTTATTATACCATGTACCTTCTTTATCTTTTAAAGTACCTTCTACTGCATCAGCCCAAATATATTTAGTTAATTTAGAATATGTAGATTCAACATCTTTATTATTGTCATTACCAGTCCAGACTAACGCAAGTATATCAGGATTATATCCAACTAACCAATAGTCATTATTAGTAGAACCACTTTTAATAGCATATTTTTTAGTTAACTTATCTTTTATAGATAATGCAGTAGGAGAGTTATAACTAATAAAATCACTATTATATGTATTACTCATCATTTCATCTAAAATATAAAGATAATTTGTATTTAAAACTAAATCTTTTTCATCTTTATGTTCATATAAAATATTTCCATTTAAATCTTCGACTTTATTTATTAAATAAATGTCTTGTTTATAACCATTACTTGCAAGTGTATTATATGCTTCTGCATAGTCCAACATATTAATTTCTTTACTACCAAGTGCTAATGACGGTATCGCATCTAATTTTTCTTTTAATCCAACTTTTTTCATAGTCTCTACTAATTTATCTTCTCCTAAAAATAAATGAGTTTTAACAGCATATATATTATCGGAATATGCTAAAGCAGCAGCCATAGTTATATCTTTATTTGCATATTTATTAGCAAAGTTAGTAGGAGTATAAGTTTGATTGTTAGAAAAAACAAAACTTGTTTCTTCACTTAAAAATTTAGAAGCACTAGTTAAATTGTTTTCAAGAGCAGTATAATATAAAAAAGGTTTTATAGTAGATCCAACTTGACGTTTAGATGAAGTAACTCTATTAAATTGACTTACTTTGTAATCTTTTCCACCAGCTAACGCAATAATTTTTCCACTACTAGGTTCTATCATAATACTAGCAACTTGAGTTTCATCATCAAGCATATTATTAATAATAGCATTTTCTAAATTAGTTTGAGCATTAATATCTAAATTAGTATATATTTTTAAACCTCCAGAATCAATTAAACTATTAGGAATAGTGTTTAATTTTTTTAGTTCATCCATAACAGCATCTTGATAATACATTAACGTTTGTAAATTATTTAAATCACTTTTACCATATATCTCTAATTTATTTTTAAACAGATTTTCACTATCTTTGACACTTAACTTTTTATTATTAATCATAGCATTCATAACAATTTTTGCTCTTTTAATTGAAGCGTCATAATTACTAATTGGATTATAATTATTAGGAGACTTAGGTATACCCGCAAGTATTATAGCCTCTTCCAAACTTAAATCTTTGGGTTTTTTATTAAAATAATACTTACTTGCTTCACTAATACCATAACATCCTTGTCCAAAATTAATTGTATTTATGTAACCCTCTATAATATCTTCTTTAGAATAGTGGGTTTCTAACTTTAAAGTTAAAAATGCTTCTTGAATTTTTCTATCCCAAGTTTGATCAAAATCTAAATACATATTTTTTACATATTGTTGACTAATAGTACTGCCACCCTGAGTTATGTAACCACTCTTAATATTACTATACATAGATTTTACAATACGTAAATAATCAAACCCCCAATGTTTATAAAAATTCTTATCTTCTGTACTTATAATTGCATTTAAAAAATTTGTATTAACATCTTCTAAGTTAACCCATTCACTATTACCTGAACCTTGATAAACAATTTCATTATTATTATCATATATATAAAAGGAATTGCTAGTTTTTAAATCGATTCCGGGTGATAAATAAGAATAAATATATAATGAAGCCATAATAACTACAAAACATATAAAAGAAAAAATACATATTTTAAATATCATTTTTAAGTATTTCACTTAAATCACCTAAAATTATTATGTAAATAAAATATTTAATTATAAGTGCAAATTACAAAAAAATATGTTAAAATCTTTTGAAAAGGAAAGATTATATGAAAAAAATAAATTTAAAATTATATAAAAATGATGATTTAATCTTAGATTATAAAAATATCCCATGTATAAAAAGTAATAATACGTCATTTATATTAAATAAAGATAAATATATTATATCTAATCTAGCATTCACTAAAATCACAGAATCAGAAAAAATTATATTAGACTTTAAAACTGAAAAATGTATTATAGAACTATTAGAAAATAATAATAAATTAAACTTAGATATTAAGCTTATAGAATATAAAGATTTGAGTACAAATATAGATATTCTATACAAAATAGAAACAGAAGAAAATATATTGAATAGAATATTTATAGAATATATTTAAAAGTAGTTGACAATACTAACTATTATGATAAAATTATATTTGTTTTAAATACATATAAATATAAATTACGGAGGAATTTTTATGAAATCAATAAATTTAACAAAAGAAGAATTAGAAACAATGTCATATGATGATGTTGCATATTTAATATTAGAAAATAATCAAAATAAAATGAAAATACAAGATTTATTTAAGGAAGTAATAAAAGTAATGAATTTAGATGCATCAGCATTTGAAGAACATTTAGCAGATTTTTTTGAACTTTTATCAACCGACAAAAGATTTATAATGTTAGAAAAAGGTTATTGGGATTTAAAAATAAATCATAGTACAAAACTTGTAATAGATGATGATGACGACGATGATGAAGAAATAATAGAAGAAGAACCAAGAGAAGAAAAAGATGAAGTAGATAATGAAATAAATTATGATGAAGAGATTGTAGATGACGATGATGACGATGATGATCTACAAGATTTAGTTGTAATGGATGATTTAGAAGAAAACGAATAATAAATATACCCATGGAGGTTAACAATGATAGAAAGATTAGAAATAATAAAAAAAAGATATGAAGAATTATCTGAAGAATTAATAAACCCAGAAATAATAAATGATTATAATAAATTCAAAACAATATCAAAAGAGCATAGTGATTTAGAAACAATAGTTAAAAAGTATGAAGAATTAACAAATGTTACTGAAGAAATTGAAGGCTTAAAATTGATGGTAAATGATCCAGAAATGGGAGCAATTGCTAAAGAAGAATTAGAATTAAATGAATCAAAAAAAGACAGTTTAATTAAAAAATTAGAAATATTATTAATTCCTAAAGATGAGAATGATGGAAAAGATATAATAATGGAAATAAGAGGAGCAGCTGGTGGAGATGAAGCTAATATTTTTGCTGGAGACTTATTTAGAATGTATTCAAAATATGCTGAAAAAAATGGCTGGAAAATAGAAATTAATAATGAAGAACCAGGAACAAGTGGAGGATATTCACAAATAGAATTCTCTATAAAAGGAGAAAATGTATATTCGAAATTAAAATTCGAAAGTGGTTCTCATAGAGTTCAAAGAGTCCCAGCAACAGAAACACAAGGTAGAGTACATACTTCAACAGCAACTGTTTTAGTAATGCCAGAAGCAGACGATTTTGATTTTGAATTAGATATGAATGAAGTTAGAGTAGATGTTACAAGAAGTAGTGGATGTGGTGGACAAGGTGTAAATACAACAGACTCAGCAGTAAGATTAACCCATATTCCAACAGGAATAATAGTATACTCACAAACTGAAAGAAGCCAAATAAAAAATAAAGAAAAGGCTATAAAAATCTTAAAAACAAGACTATATGATAAAAAATTGCAAGAAATGGAAGAAGAAGCTGGAAAAGAAAGAAGAAGTAAAATAGGTACAGGAGATAGATCGGAAAAGATAAGAACCTATAATTATCCACAAAATAGAGTTACTGACCATAGAATAAACTTTAGTGTTATGAACCTTGATAGAGTAATGGAAGGTAACATAGACGAAATAATAAACGCTTTAATAACTGAAGATCAAAGAATGAAGTTAGAAGGAAAATAATGAATAAGCCAAAAAACGTCACTGAAAATGATTGGAAGTTATTAAAAGCAAAATACAAAAATTTAAATAGAATAGTAAAAAAAATAGAAAATAATTATCCTGTACAATACTTAATAGGCTATGTAAACTTTTATGGATACAATATAAAAGTAAATAAAAATGTATTAATACCAAGATTTGAAACTGAAACGTTAGTAGAAAAAACAATAAATTATATAAAAAAATTACATATTAATAATCCATCAATTTTGGAATTAGGTACGGGTTCAGGGTGTATTAGTATAGCTTTAAAAAAAGAATTAGATAATTCAAATATATCAAGTTTAGACATAAGTAGAAAAGCATTACGAGTTGCAAAGAAAAATGCAAAGTTAAATAATGCAGATATAAATTTTATACATCATAATTTATTTAAATATAAAACAGTAAATACATATGATGTACTAATTTCTAATCCACCATATATAACAGAAAAAGATAAAACAGACGTATCAATAAAATATGAACCAAAAAAAGCAATATATGCAGATTCTACAGGTATTAATTTTTATAAACATATATTATCTACTTGCAAATCATATTTAAATAAAACAAGTTTAATAGCATTTGAAATAGGAGATAAACAAGGAAAATCATTAATGAGTGTTGCAAAAAAAAATTTTCCAAAATCTAAAATATCTATAGAAAAAGATTTAGCAGGAAAAGATAGATACTTATTTATAATAAATGAATAAAATAATAAAACACAACCCATAAATTATTTGAAAGGTTGTGTTTTTTATGAAGAAAATAACAATAATATTATCAATTATAATCTTAGTATTATGCAATTATAAACAAAAACAAGAACTAACTATTCCAGATAATTCTATAAGGATAAGAGTTATAGCAAATAGTAATAAAGTAGATGATCAACTAGAAAAAGTATTAGTAAAAGAAAATATAGAAAATAATTTATATCAAAAATTAAATAATACATCTAACATAAATGATGCTAGACTAACAATTAACAAAGAATTAAATAACATAAATAATATAGTAACCAAAACATTAAAAAATAACAATTATAAAATTAAATATGGAAATAATTATTTTCCAGAAAAAGAACTTAATGGAATAAAATATAAATCAGGAAACTATGAATCATTAGTAGTAGAAATAGGCGAAGCAAAGGGAGAAAATTGGTGGTGTGTGCTATTTCCACCTCTATGTACAATAAATGTAAAAAAAGAAGATAAAGATTTTGTCGAGTATAAATCTAAAGTTTTAGAAATATTAAATCACTATAATTAATAAAATTAGTATGGTGATAAAATGAAAGAACTAATACTCTTATTAATAATTGGCTGTTGTTTAAGTATTGATGCATTTTCCATAGCAACTGTTTTAGGATTAAAAAATCTATCTTTAAAAAAATCAATTAAAACAAGTTTAACTGTAGGAATATTTCACTTTATTATGCCACTAATTGGAGTATTAATATTATATTCTTTAAATAAAATAATAGTAATAAATTCAAATTTAATATTAGGAATAATTCTTGTACTTTTATCTTTAGAAATGT
The DNA here is from genome assembly GCA_934101235.1 of uncultured Bacilli bacterium. Classification (GTDB taxonomy): domain Bacteria; phylum Bacillota_I; class Bacilli_A; order RF39; family UBA660; genus UMGS1124. Next base: position 8,817 of record CAKORH010000009.1, read on the forward strand.
TTATTGAATATATTAATCCAACAAATAAAGATATAAAGTTAAATAAATTTGGTACAATACTTTTTGCATTTGGAGTATCATTAGACAGTTTATCAGTAGGTTTGGGTTTAAATGCAATAACAACCAATTTACTTTTATCATCAACAATTTTTTCATTGTGTAGTTTTTCTTTTACATTCATAGGTTTAACACTAGGAAAATATTTAAATAAACTTTTTAACAAATATTCCTATTTAATTAGTACAATTATGTTATTTATATTAGGAATTATATTTATATGTAAAAGTTTATAAAGTATTATTGCGATATTACTAATTATTTACTATAATTTAATTAGAAATACAAATTATGTGGAAAAGAAAATACTTATTCACAATTTTTTTCATAAGTTTAGGAGTGGTTTTATGAAAAAACTTATTATAAAAGGAGGCAACGAATTAAGCGGTACTATCAAAATAGGTGGTGCTAAAAATAGTGTTGTCGGTCTTTTACCCGCTACAATTTTAACAAATGGAAAATGTAAAATTTACAATGTACCAAATATCAGTGATGTAAATAAACTTGATGCAATGTTACAAAAACTAGGTTCAGTAATCAAAAGAACTGATGATTTATTAGAAATAGATAATAAAAATGTAAAAAATGTAGAAATTGATAGAGAATACGCATCATCAATTAGGGCTTCATATTACTTTATGGGTGCTCTTCTAAGTAAATATCATAAAGCAGTAATATCATATCCTGGAGGATGTGTTATAGGAAGTAGACCAATAGATTTACACATAAAAGGCTTTGAAAAAATGGGAGCACATGTAGAAATTGAAGATAATACATATACTATAACAGCTGATGAATTACATGGAGCCGATATATATTTAGATTTCGCAAGTGTAGGAGCAACAGTAAATATTATGTTAGCAGCAGTACTAGCAAAAGGTACTACTCATATTTGGAACGCAGCAAAAGAGCCAGAAATAGTTAACATAGCATCATTTTTGAATACTATGGGAGCAAAAATATCTGGAGTAGGAACTAGTTCAATTAAAATAGAAGGTGTAGAAACTTTAGGCGATGGAATTGTAGAGGTAATACCGGATAGAATTGAAACAGGAACATATTTAATGATGGGCATTTTATTAGGTAAAGATTTAATTATAGATGGTGTAATAAAAGAACATTTAGAATCTGTAATAACAAAATTAAGAGAAACTGGAGCACAATTTAAAATAGAAAATTCAAAAATATATGTTTCAGCAACTAATAATTTAAAACCTGTAAACTTAAAAACTCAAGTATACCCAGGATTTCCAACAGATTTAGGACAACCTATGTCTACACTCTTAACACAATGTATGGGTGAGTCATTATTTGAAGAAACAATATATGAAAATAGAATGAGACATATAAAGCATTTAAATGCTATGGGAGCACACATTAACTTATTTGATAACAGTGCTGTAATAACAGGTAAAACACCTTTAAAGGGTAGAGAAGTAGTGGCAACAGATCTTAGAGCTGGTGCAGCAATGATGTTAGCAGGCATGATTGCGAAAGGTACAACAGTAATAACAAATATTGAGCATATATTAAGAGGATATGAAAATTTAGTGGAAAAATTAAGTAAAGTAGGAGCAGACGTAAAATTAGTTGATGAATAATTCAAATAAAAATTATATTATTTGCTTGCAAATATAAAAAAGTATGCTATACTATTGAAGTACGTAATTTCTATGGCTTGAAATATTAGCTATGGCGGAAGGAGAAAAATATGAAAAAAGGAATACATCCAGAAACAGTTGATTGTACTTTTAAATGTGCTTGTGGTGCAACATTTGTAGCAAAATCAAATAAAGCAACACAAAATGTTGAAATATGTAGTGAATGTCATCCATTCTATACAGGAAAACAAGGAAAAAATAAGAGAAGTACTAAGATAGAAAAATTCAACAAAAAATTCAACTTAGATAAAGCTGAATAACAAAAAAATAAGCGTAAAGGCTTATTTTTTTTGACATTTATTTCATAATGATATGTTATACTTCTAATAGAAGGATGATGATTATGAAGTTAGCAATAGCAACAGACCATAATGGAGTAAAAGAAAAAGAATATATAATTAATAAATTAAAAGAAAATTATGAAATAATAGATATGAGTCAAAATAATACACCTACAGATGATTACCCAATTTATGCATTTAAAGTATCTGAATACGTTAGTAATAATACTGATACATTAGGAATATTATTATGTGGAACAGGTATAGGTATGTCTATAGCAGCAAATAAAGTTAAAGGTATAAGATGTGCACATGTATCAAATATTAATGAAGCAGAATTAGCTAAACTACACAATAATGCAAATATTATAGCAATGAGTTATAAAAATGATATAAACTTAATATTAGATTGCATAAATAAATTTATTGAAACAAAATTTTCTAATGAAGAAAGACATATAAGAAGAATAAATGAAATAATAAATTACGAAAAGGAAAAATAATATGAATATTAAAATATTAATTTATGTATTTACAACACTCTTATCTGTATATACACTATCAGGAATAAATTTTAATAAAATTTGGAAAACTAATAAAACATTAGAAGCTAAACTATTTGTAATAATACTAAGTTTTGCATTATCGTACTTATTAACTAATTTTATAACAGATTTTTTAGCATCAAGTAAAATATTATGAAAAATAAAATTATATTGTATTTAATTACATTAATATTAATTCCTGCAAGTGTAATAACTCTTTTTTGTAAAATGTACAAAAAAGAAAATTCAGTAGTTTTAAAAAAAGACGATACAATAACTATTCCTACAACAACCAAACAACAAATAAAAGAACAAGAAGAAAACAATATATATATTAAAATCAATAAAAATAATACTATAGAAACATTAAATTTAGAAGATTATATAGTAGGTGTTGTAGCAGGTGAAATGCCAGCTTCATTTAATGAAGAAGCATTAAAGGCACAAGCAATAGTATCTAGAACGTATGCAATGTATAAAATAAAGAATTTTGATAATGCATATGATGTCGAGACAACAACAGATGATCAAGTATATAATTCAGTTTCAGAAATGCAAGAAAAGTGGGAATCGGATTTTGATTTATATTATGACAAAATAAAAAAAGCAGTTTCCTCTACAAAAAATTTAGTTATGAAAATAAATGGAGATGTATTTAAATCATACTATTTTGCAATGAGTAATGGATATACAGAAGATTCAAAAATGGTATTTGGAGAATCGACAATAAATAGTGTATCATCTCCTTGGGATAATGAATCTATAAATAAATTTAAAGTAGATACACAATTCACATCAAATGAAATAAAAGAAAAATTAAATATCACTTCAAATGATCTTAATATTTCAATAATATCTCGTGATAAAACAAATAGAGTAGAAAAAATATCAGTTAACGGAAAAATTTACACAGGTGTAGAATTTAGACAAGCATTAACATTAAGATCAACTGATTTTGAAATAACAAAAAGTAATGATAATTATATAATAACTACAAAAGGTTATGGACACGGAGTAGGCATGAGTCAATATGGAGCAAATGGAATGGCTAGCGAAAACTACAAATATGATGAAATATTAAAATATTATTATCAAAATATAGAAATTACTACAATCTAAGTATAATTTCTTTTTTTTTGTTCATACTTCTACTAGGAAGGTGAAACATGAATAAAAAAAGATTAAGATTAAAACGATGGGTATCAGTAGGTGTTTATTTGTCATTAGTATCATTAGTATTTATAAGTATGTTATTTGTTAGTAATATTTTAGATAATAAATATGAAGGCACATATAATTTATCTTACATATTAAAAAATTTTATTAAAAGTGATATTCCAGTAACCGCTATAGATGATGGTAAAACAACAAAACCATTTACAGCAGAAAATGTAAATATTGAAATAGATTATTATGATAAAGAGTCATCAGAAGAATCACAAAAAAAATCATTAATTTTATATGAAAATACTTATATGCCAAACACAGGAATATTATATTCTTCAAATGAACCATTTGAAATAATAGCAACATCCGACGGTAAAGTAACAAAAATAAAAACAGAAGAATTACTAGGAAATGTTATAGAAATAACTCATACAAACAATATAGTAACAACATATTATAGTGTAGATAAACTTAATGTAAAAGAAGGCCAAACAATTAACAAAGGTGAAGTAATAGCAACAAGTGGAAAAAATAATATTTCATCAACTAGTGATAACATGTTATTATTTGAAGTAAGTATTAACGGTACTAATGTAAACCCAAATAATTATTTTGAAAAAGATTTAAAAGACTTATCTAATTAGTCTTTTTTTGAAAGAGTGATAATTATAAAAAATAAAATAATACTAAAGTTACTAGATAATGAAATACTATTATATAAAAATAAAAAAATATACAAAATTAAAACAGAACAATACATCAAAAATAATTATATATTCAATTATAAAATATTACTAAATACATTGAAAAAAGTAATTACAAAATATAAATTATCAAATATATTTATACAAAATAAATTATTAATTTTAATAAACAAACTATATTGTGAAACAAATTACTTAGTATTAAAAATCGTAATGAATGAATTAGGTTTTTCCAATTACAAATTAATTTATGAAGAAGATTTATACAAAAATATGTATCCAAGTATATTATCTTTATGGAATGATAAAGGAATATATTTAAATAATGATGTTGAAAAGTATATAGATATTAACAATAAAAAAGATATAAGAATGTTAATTACAGATACACTATTGATTACAAATAATAAAAATGTTATATCAAAATTAAATAAAGATATAATCATTTATGAAGATACTGATTATCCAATATTTAAATTATTAGAGTAAATCTCTAATTTTTATTTTACACATATAAGTCTTTTATTTGATTTTTTTCTCATATAAATATTATAATGTATATAGAAAGAAAGTGATAAAATGTACAAAATAATTGATGGAAATAATGCATGTGCGAATATAGCATATAAATTTAGTGAATTAAGTTTTATATATCCAATAACACCATCTAGTCCAATGGCAAGTACAATTGAAGAATTAAAAAATAAAAAAGAATTAAATTTTTACAATAAAATAACAGATGTTATTGAAATGCAAAGCGAAGCAGGAGCAGCAGGAGCATTACACGGTGCTTTAATATCTGGTACATTAGCAACTACATTTACAGCAAGTCAAGGATTATTATTAATGATCCCAAATATGTACAAAATAGCAGGAGAAATGTTACCATGTGTAATACATGTTGCTTCAAGATCTTTAGCAACACATGCTTTAAGTATTTCTGGTGATCATCAAGATATTTATGCAACAAGACAAACTGGTTTTTGTATATTAGCATCATCATCCGTGCAGGAAGCCCAGGATTTAGCGGCGGTAGCTCATTTATCAAGTATCAGTAATTCTATACCATTTCTACATTTTTTTGATGGATTTCGAACAAGTCATGAAC
>CAKORH010000010.1 GCA_934101235.1 uncultured Bacilli bacterium
GACCATTTGGAAAAGAAGAAAATCCAGGTGTAGAATGCAATCCAAATATTGATAATGTGGAATTATTTGATAGTGATTTTGTAAATAATGTAGTATTTAATGGAAGTAATGTAATTGAAAATGCATTTGAAGTATTTATTAAGTCAGATAAATATGATGAACAGCGAAATAATATTAATAGTTTATTACATGAATTAAAACAAAAGATTATAGGAAATGAAGAACTAAATAAACTTAATGAACAATTAATTAAATTATCTTCAAAGATAAACTATAAAAAGGAAAAAAATACCATTGATTCAAGAGGAATGTATTCTAGTATAAAAACTGATAAAAATATTTTTAATATCCCGAAAGAATTAAATAAATATTCATTGTTTTTGTCTGATAAAGAAAAAAATATTTTATGGTCTGAATGGAAAAATAAGGGTAAAACTTATGATTATGGGGAAATATGTCCTTACTGTGCAGAAAAATTTAGTGGAGATCATGAAAAAGAAAATGAAGCATTTAATTCATATTATACAAAAGCAAATGTTAGCAATTTAACCGAGTTTTCAAATATCATTGATAATACTAAAATATATTTGAATACAGATAATTCAAAAAAAATAGAAAAGTGTATAAAGGAAAATGTTCCAAATGCAGAAAAAGATTTAATATTTACAAAATTTATGTCAGAAGTAACATACTTAAAAGAAAAAATATACAATATCACTACTTTTGATTCTTATAAAGTAGAAAAAAGTGATATTTCAAATTTATCTAATATACTTTTAGATTTAAAAATAAGTACTGATGATCTTGAGTATTTCAATAATGAAACTTTAATTAAGTCTATTGATATAATAAATAGTTCAATTTCTGAAATGATAGGAAAAATTACAGATTTACAAAAAGAAATTGGAAAAATGAATAGTCTCGTAATATCTAAAATGTCAAGTTGTAAAAAGGAGATAAATAGTTTTCTAAAATTGGCAGGATTTAGTTATGAATTTGACATAGTTAAAGATGGTGATGAAAAAAACTCTATAACAGTTTTAAAGTATGTTAATAGTGATGATGAAAAAATACAAGTATCTGATATAAAAAAACATTTAAGTTGGGGAGAAAAAAACGCATTTGCTTTAGTTTTGTTTATGTATTATGCATTAAGTAAAAATCCAAATTTAATCATATTAGACGATCCAATTTCTTCTTTTGATGATAATAAGAAATATGCAATTATTAATAGGCTATTTTCTAATAAAGGAGATTATGAAGACAGTTTTTACAACAAAACAGTTTTAATGTTAACACATGATTTTGAACCAATTATAGATTTTGGAATAAACCATAAACCTACAAAAGAAACTAATATGTGGTATTTAAAAAATAATAATGGTATAATTCAAGAACAAAAAATAAATGTTTCTTCTGATGTTTTATCAACTATAAAGTTTTATTACAATGAATCAATCAATGAAGATAATAATATAATTTCTAGAATTTGTTTTTTAAGAAAATATTTAGAGCATATATCTACTAAAAAAAATAGTGAAGAAAATGCATACAATATTTTATCTTCAATTATACATGGGGACAATTTAAGAAAAAAAATAGATGATGAACAATATGAAGATTTATCAGTTGATGAAATAAAAAGCGGAGAAGAATGGATAAAGCAATTTATAAAAACGTTTGATAGCAACAAAATATTAACAGATAATATTAACAATAAATATATTTTAGATAGTTATAAAACCGAAACAAATAATTATATAAAAATTCAGTTATTTAGAGTTTATTTAGAATTATCTAATAACAGGAATAAGCTAAAAGAAAGTAATAGTATAGTATTAAAATATATTGATGAAATATATCATATTGAAAATGACTACATATTTTCTTTAAATCTAATTAAATTTGATATAATACCAGATTTTATAATAAATAGCATTGATGAATTTATGTCTAATGAAATAAAATAGATAATATTGTAAATATGTTGATGTTCATAAACAATGATATTATTTTCTAGATATCAAAACTAGATACTAATTGCAAAAAAATTAGTTATTTTTATAAACCTTAGTAAATTCAAGAAAATGAAAAAGCCTTATTTTATAAGACTTTGACGTATTTTTAAATTGTTACGAACTGATATTTAGATTTCCCCCTGAAGACCGGCTATGCCGGCCATTTTTGTTGCAAATAAAAGCTTCAAAGCTTTTTTATTTTGCTCTAGGTGGCAATTAGGTGGCAAAAAAGTATTTAAAAATATTGTATAACAATAAAAAATAACCTTAAAGTATGCTATCATATTTAATGAGAGATAATGATGTTTTATTTGCAGGGGAGGTGAAAACTTTGTTTAGAGAATTAATTGATGTTAAAGAAAATAATATTCTTTCAATAGATTTTGAATTGTTAGATATATTATTAAAAGATAGATCAAGTGGAAAGAATATTTTATAGGGTGCTGATAATTACTCTAATCATGGTGTTGGGTTTCATGCAAATAATTATATGTATGTAGAAAAGGTAACAGGTTTTTATGGAGAGCTAATTAAACCTAGAGTAAAAAAGACCAAAGAGGAACAAAATATTAGGATAAGAGATAAAGCTGAAGTTTTCACACCATCTTGGATATGCAATAAACAAAATAATTTAATAGATAATAATTGGTTTAATAAAGAAAATGTTTTTAATATTGAGAAAGATGAAGAATGGATAGCAACAAAAAAAGTATTATTTCCATTAAATAGAAGTTGGTAAGATTATATAAAAAGTATAAGATTAGAAGTATCATGTGGAGAAGCTTTTTATTTAGTAAGTAGATATGATACTGTTACGGGGAAAACAATCGATATAAAAAATAGAATAGGTTTATTAGATAGAAAATTTAGAGTTCTAAATGAAAACGTAGATGATTATGATGAATGGATAGAATGGTCTAAAAAAGCTATTAAAAGTGTTTATGGATATGACTGGCAAGGTGATAATGTATTACATGCAAGAGAGAACATGCTATATACTTACATCGATAATTATAGGTTTAAGTTTAATAAAAAATCTTCTGTTGAATTAGTTAAAGAAATGGCAGAAATTATATCATTGAATATATGGCAGATGGATGGAATTAATTATATAGTTACTTATAGTTGGTAAAAATAAGAATATTACTATCGAAGCAACTTTAATTGCTTATAAAATTTTTAAATTAAATAATACTACTATAACTATTTTAAATTTAAAAGATGGTACTGGTGATATTACTGGTTTATTTGTTGGAGAATATGACAATCTCTCAAATAATAATATTTATAAAATAAGAGGTAATGTTGTTTTAATCGAAGATATAAATTTAGATGAATTTAACCAACTAATTAATGATGACATTAAAAAATATATTATTGATAATAAATTATTTTGTATTACATCAATACAACCTATTAATAATAACCAACTTATTAATTTAATTGAATTATCTTTATATCATAATAATTGCGATGATTTAATCCATTTACAAATACCAATATCAGCTATAGAAATATTAGAAATAAATAAAATTTCTTCTTCTATAATATATTTAAAAAATGGTAAATATGATGAAATTAATGTATGTGATAATTTAGAAATAAGATTATCTGTTGATAAATTAGAAAATGAAATTATTAAAACATTATTAGAAAATATATGTATTTTTACAATAGGTTTATTCTTTGCTAATGGAGATAAAAGACATTATAATTTACCTTACCACTCATGTGATGGTTCAAAAAATGAATTACAACGTATTAATAAAAAAGATAGTAAAATATTTATACTTGTAGATGAGTAGTTAAAATATGGAAAATTTGAAAAGTAAATTAATAATAGTATATGGAAAGGTTGGAACATATAAATCTACTATTGCTAAATTATTTTTAAATAATGTTGATGGATGTTATATTAATTTAGAAAAAGATTTATATGATTTAAATCATATAACTAATTGTATAAACCAAAATAAAGTTACTGTAATTGATTATATGGATTTAATTAATTTAACCTTAGATGATATAGTAAAATTAAAAAATATGATTAATAATACTGATAAAACACTTGTTATGGTATCTTGTTGTGTTTGTAATAAGAATTTATTTAATGAAAATTATTATAAATTAAAAGAAATTTCTGACTTAATGGTATTAACTGATAAATAAAAAGGAAGTGTTGTTTAGTAATGTTTGGTAGAAAGATGAAAGAAATAGAAGTAGTTAATGTTGTTATACCATATGATGAAATTAAAGAACATAAAGATATCACATTCATAGTTATAAGTGTCGATGAAAATGTAATAACTAAATCTATTGAAGCAATAGCAAATGTTCACAAACAATATAAAGATAGAAATTTTAATGTAGTAGTATCAAGTAGTTATGAAAAACTAAATAAATTATCTAATGGTGTGTTTTAAAATAAAAATTACTAGCTAAAATTATTTGTTTTAGTGATATAATTTTAATAGGAAGTGGTAGTAAAATGAGTAAAAGAAATACTTATACAATTAATTTGGATTGTGAAGAATTTAAAAAAATCAAAAAAGATAAAAAAAACATTATTTCTTGTTTAAATAATAATGAGTTTGAAGATATAAAATTAAATGATAAAATTATTTTAAAAAATGGCAATAAAAAATTGAAAAAGAAAGTAAAACAACTCTATAGATGCTCTACTTTTGAAGAATTATCTAAAAATATTGATAAAAAAAAGTTAGTTTTTAATAAAAAAGAAATTTTTGATTATGAAAATTACAATAATGATGATATAAAAAAATATAGTTTTGTAGTTATAAAATTTAAGAGAAAAAAACATATATTTAGAAAAATATTATTAGGTATATTAATTATTGTTTTATTGTTATTTATTAAATCTACCATTAATAATTTTATAACTAATATAAAAATAAATAAATTTAAAGATAGTATTAACAACATTGAAAAAGAAAAAATATCATATGTATTTGTTGAGATTAATCCATCACTAGTACTTACTATAAAAGATAATGAAGTAAATGATATTGCTTGCTTAAACGATGATTGTATGACTATATATGATGAGTTAAATGTCAAAGGGAAAAATATAAATGATGGTATAGATATCATATATAATGTATCTAAAGAAAAAGGATTTGATATTTCTAATGGTGTTAAACTAAGTTCTACTGATAATATAACTATTGATAAAAAAGATTACATTACTGTTGAATATATTGATACTACTAAAGAAAAAGAACTTCTAACTGAGGTTAAAAATAATGAAAAAATAAAAAATAGTAATGATAATTATTATGCTAATCTTTGGGAAGAATTAAAAAAAGATGAAGATTATGGTATTGTTTATGAGTGTAATATGAATAATGAAGAATTGGAGTGTAAAATAAAGAAAGATTTTATTATTCATACCTATACTAATGAGGAATCACAAAGCATAACTGATATAGTAACTATTGTTAGAATATGGAATACTGAAATAACACCTAACTTGAATAAAATTGCAAGAGTTTTGAAAAAATTTAATATAGAAGTTAGTGTTGATAATGAATTAGGTTCTATCCCTAACCCTATCGGCTATATATATTTTAATGGTGTTAAATATTCTACAGTAGAAATTTCACAAACTCCCACCGATATTGAATATGATACTAAGATAAGATGTGACATATATGGATTTAAATTAATTGATATTAATTTATTAAAACCAAATGCTATTCCAACTCATATGATTTTAGATGAGGGAGAAACTCCTGTAGATACAACTTTATATGAAGATAAATATTTTATTTGTGGGGATCATAATTGTACTATAAAAATTGATAGAACACAGTGGTATTGTGAATATTATGATAGTGAAGGATATGGAAATTGGATTAATAAATACGAAACTATATACCAACTGTGTGATAATAATAAGAATAATTGTCACAATATTTCTTTTGATGAATTTACAAATAATAGCAAAATAATTCAAAGTGGTGAGTATAAATTCATTACAGAATAAAAAATTTAATAATAGAAATTAAAATATTATTTTTAATATAAATGTATTATTATTTTACAATATTTGAAAAAGTACGCTTTTACAAACACTTAATATTTGATAGTATTAGGTGTTTTTTTATGTTTGAAAAGTTTATATTTTTATTTTTCAAATGTTTGAAAAGTTTTTATAGGTTTTCAAATATCCTAGTGCCTATATTTTTAGAATAATATACGATTATATTCGGAGGTGTTTTTAATGAAAGAAGAAATATCAAAAAATGTTATTAAGCAATTATGCAATGACTTTGTAGATATTATATGTGTTGGTCTTGAGGAATACCCTGATGAATTTCCTTATACTTTAGCTTGTATCAATTTTATTTATGAATTAAAGGTTAAAGGAATATATTTTAATTTTAAAATAATTTCAGAGTGCTTTAATATTTTAGAAAGTATGTATAATGAATCAATTAAGTATTTAGCGAGGTAAATATGAGTAGTAGAAAATTTGGATACGGAAGAGTATCTAGTAAAGATCAAAATGAAGCAAGACAACTTAAAACGTTTAAAGATTTCGGTATAGATGATAGGGATATATACGTTGATAAAAAATCTGGTAAAGATTTTGATAGGGAACAATATAAATTATTAAAAAACATCTTACGTGAAGATGATTTGTTAGTTATACAGTCTATTGATCGCCTTGGAAGAAATTATGAAATGATAGTAAATGAATGGAAAGATATAACTAAAAATATTAAAGCTGATATTATTGTATTAGATATGCCGTTATTAGATACTAGACAAAAGAAAGCTTTATTAGGAACATTTATTAACGATTTAATATTAGGTTTATTATCTTATGTAGCTCAAACTGAAAGAGAAAAAATAAAAATTAGACAACGTGAAGGAATTGATATTGCATTAATACATGGTACTAAAACTGGTAAGCCATTTGGTAGACCTAAAATATCTAAACCTGATAATTTCAATGAAGTTATCGATTTATGGAAGAATAAGCAAATGACTGCTAGAGAAGTTATGAAATTATTGAATTTAAAACCTAATACATTCTATTCTATGGTTAAAGAAGATAAGTAATAAAAAATGATAAGATATATTTGTTTGAATTATAAAATATATCTTTTTTTATGCTATAATAAATGTATTTACAAATCGTGAGGTGACTTTATGAAAATTCTTTTAGATACTAACATTGTTGTGTATAGAGAAAGTGATAATTCTTCAAAGGACGGATTGGGAGAATTATATAGATTAATTGATAATAATATCCAAATGCAAAAATATATTAATCCCACAATTAAATCTGAAATATTACAAAATTTATCTGGAAGTAAAAGAGATTTAATGATTAATAGGCTTGAATCATATAATATGTTAGAAAATTCTTCTAAATGTATTTGTGAAGAACTTAAAGAAAAATTTGATGAAAGAGATAAATTACCTAACGATATAAATGATAGTTTAATTTTAAATGATATTTTTACTGGCAAAGCGGATTTATTAATAACTGATGACAAACAAATAAAAAGAAAAGCTAATGAGTTAGGGATAGTTGTAAAAGTAAATAGTATTGGTGAATTCTTATATAATTGTAAATCAGAAAAAAAAGTACCTCATAATATATTAGATATTCATAAAAAGAAATTAGAAGATGTTGATATAAATGATATTTTTTTTGATGGTTTAAAAAAGAGTTATCCAGAATTTGAGGATTGGTTTAGAAGAAAAAAAGATGAAGAAGCATATTGTTATTATGAGGATACAAAATTACAGGGGTTATTACTTCTAAAAAATGAAGAAATAGATGAAGATTATTCTGATATATCACCAACTATGAGGGTGAATAGAAAACTTAAAGTATCAACATTTAAAGTTGATGTAAGAGGAAAGAAGATTGGTGAAAGATTTATTAAAATAATATTTGATCAAGCTATATATTCAAATGTAAATGAAATATATGTAACTATTTTTGATGATGATAATAATAAGATAAATTTGATTAAGTATTTTGAAAAATTTGGTTTTGTTTATCATGGAAAAAAGAATGGTAAAGAATTAGTTTATATTAGAAATATGAATAAAAAATTTAACAAAGAAAAACCTCTAACTACTTATCCATACTTTAGTAGAGAAAGTGATTCATTTATTATTCCAATCAAACCAAATTATCATACTTTTTTATTGCCAGATTCTAAATTAAATAAAGAATTATATAAAAATATTCATATGCCAGTTGAATATGCAATTACTAAATATTATATATCTGCAGCTGGATGGAATACTAAACCTAAAGTTGGGGATAATATAGTTTTTTATAGAAGCAAAGATTCAATTATACCGGCAAAGTATTCTAGCGTTGTCACTACTATAGGTCTTGTAACTAATATATATAATCCTCAAACTATAGATGAGCTTGTAAATTTTGTAAAAGGTAAAACTGTATATACTGATGAAGAAATTAGAGATTATTATAAATATAAGATGCGTAATACGTATGTTATTGAATTTGCATATATAACAACATTAGGTAATAAAATAACATTTAATGATTGTTTAAAAAATGTCATTTTAACTGAAGCTCCAATAGGAGTAACACAACTTTCTCAAGAAAGTTTTAATAAAATTGTTGAATTAGGAAATGTAGATATGTCTATTGTAATTTAGTAATTTATGTTATAATAGTTATAATAGGAGTGTGGTGGTAATGTGCAAGATATTAATGCCTATTAATCCTGAATATGTTGAAGAAATTTTATCAGGAAGAAAAAAATATGAATACAGAAAAATTAAAGCTAAAAGAAAAAATGTCGATAAAATGATCATTTACTCTACATCTCCAATAATGAAGGTTGTTGCTGAAGTAGTAATTAAAAATATTATTGAAGAATCACCAGAAACACTATGGGAAATGACAAAACATAAATCTGGAATTTCAAAAGATTTCTACAATAGTTATTACAAAGATAGAGAAACAGCCGTTGCATATGAACTTGGAGAAATAAAAAAATATGATATTCCTAAGAGCTTAAATGAAATTGGAATAGATTATGTTCCTCAATCATTTATTTATTTAGATTAAGATACATTTGATATGTATCTTTTTTAAATTTTAGGTGGCAATTTGGTGGCAAATATAGAATTATTATAGATGTTTATAAGTAATTATTTATCAACATTATATGTTATTATTTGTTATCAGTTCTTGTAGATTTTTTCTAATTGTTGTTAGAGTAAATTAGAGGGAGTGAAATAATGAATAGAGAAATATTTGATGAATTAAAACCTACTAATTATGATAAGTTTAAATTAAGTGAATTGGAGATTGTAAGTAAATCATTAGCAAATGATTTAGTAGGTAAACATATTAAATTTACTCATCATATTAGGAAAGATAAGTCTAAAATAACTTTACCTGGAAAAGTATTGAATTATGAAAATGGAATATTTACAATCTATGTTAATGATATATTGTACGAACCAGATGTACCTCCATTAGATGTAGAATATATAAAAAATATGGCAAGTATTGCTTAAGGAGGTGTTATTTTGGCTGTTAGACAAGTACCAATTAATGAACAAACAAAAGATGGTCGAAAATGGATTTATGAATTTAGATATGAAGGTAAAAAATATAAGTCTAAAAAGTATCTAACTAAAAAAGAGGCTCTAGCAGCTGAAAGAGCATTCTTAGAAGAAAAAGAAAAAACAGGAGATCAGTCTTTAATGACTCTAGGAGATTTGTTTGAAGACTATTACAACTTTCAAAAAGATAAAGTCAAAGCAACAACATTAACTAATTATGGGAAAAAGATAAAACATTTCGATTCTATAAAAAATATAAAACTTGATAAGTTAGATATTAAGCATATTGAAAAATGGAAGAAAGAAATGAATGAAAAAAACTTAGCAACAAGAACAAAGAATGATCTTATGAAGTATTTAAAATCAGCATTAAACTATGGAACAAAATGGTATGATTTTAATTTTAGTAGTATGTATTTAAAAATGGAGAACTTTAAGAATCCTAATGAAATTCCAAAAGAAATGGAGTTTTATACTTACGAAGAATTTAAAAAGTTTATTAATTGTGCAGAAGATATAAAAACAAAAGCGTTATTTGAAGTATTGTATTTCTGTGGAACTAGACGTGGAGAACTACGTGGCCCTATTTGGAAGAATATTGACTTTAATAGAAAAGAGATATTTGTAGTATAAAATGTAGTTAATGTATCAGGTGATTCAGGTTATTGGCAATTAACAACTCCTAAGACTAGAACATCAAAAAGACAAATACCAATGCCGAAAGTATTAATAGAAGATTTAAAAAATTTAAAAGAAGAATGTAAGAAGTATTACGGATTTAATGAGAATTGGTTTGTGTTTGGAGATATACAACCTATTCATCCAGATGTACTTAGAAGAAAGAAAAATGAATTAGCAGAAAAATATGGTGTTAAGCAAATAAGAATACATGATTTTAGACATTCTTGTGCATCATTATTAATAAACAATGGGGCAAATGTTACAATGGTTGCTAAGTACTTGGGACATTCTAAAATTGATGAAACATTAAATACGTACAGTCATGTTTTTCAAAATAAATTGGATGATATAGTTAATACTTTAGATAATCTTGATTAACTTCGCTATTTAAGTAATATTGCGCAATAACTTGAGGATGAAAATCCTCTTTTTTAGTGTATAATATAATTGTAAGAGAAAGACAAATAGTAATTTATATAACTCTACGTTTTGTATGGATATTTTTTTAAAATAATTTGATATATTTATCCTGAAAAGGAGGAAAAAATGGATCAAGACAGAATTGGTAAGTTTATTTGTGAATTAAGAAAAGAAAAAAACATGACACAACAAGAACTTGCAGATAAACTAAATGTAACAGATAGAGCCGTATCACATTGGGAAAATGGAAGAAGATTACCAGATTATTCATTGTTAAGTGAATTATGTGAAGTTTTAAGTGTATCTATTAATAAATTATTTTTAGGAGAAAGAATATCAAATGAAAATACAAAGAGAAAGCAGAGGAAAATATGAGTAAATTAATTAAAGATAATTATTCTAAAGAATTATTATTAAAAAGAACATTAAAAGGATTTATTACTTGAATAGTTGTTTTTATTATAGTGTATATAATTATGAATAGATAAATTAAAATTTATCTATTAGATTCGTTATTTAAGGAATACTGCGCAACGAATAAAAGAATGAAAATCCTTTTTATGTTATAATCTATTTAGGAGTGATTAATATGGTATTAAATAAAAAAATAGATAATATAAAATTAATTTCTTCTTATGAAGATGAAAATAAAATAAAAAACTTTTATGTTAGAGTAAGAACTGAAGATGATAAAATAGTAAAATCTGAAGTATATTGTGATGGTTTTAAAGTCTTTTCAGTAGGAAGTCCAAATTTGATAACTTGTTTTAATGAAAATAATAAGTTTACTAAGTTTAATAGTACTAATATTAATAATGTTGGTAAAAAAAGTAATATTACAAATAAAATTATAACAAAAGAAGAATTATGTAAGGCTTTAGAAGAAAGTAGAAATTTATTTTATGATAAGTGTTATTTAACTGAATTTACTTTTAAAGATGGAACTGAAATATCAAAAAAAAGCGAAGCACATAATAAAATTGGAAAATATATTAAATCGATAAAAGAAAAAAACGGAGAATATACATGTGAGGTTATTGATAATCTATCTATTGATGATGAATATGAACTAGCATGTATACTTTTCAAAGAATACAAAACAATTAATAGTAATATTTTTAAAAGTGTTAAATTTACATATTCAAAAAGCTTATATAAAGATAAAAATAAAATTTTTGACGAGGAATTAGTTTATAAGTTAGAAACTTTGATGTCAAATTATGAAAACTATACTAAATTTGAAAACGAGAAAAAATATCAACATCAATTTTTAATAACTACAACAAAAATAGGTAGAGGTAAAGATGAGATAAGTGAATTGATTCCATTTGAAGAAGAGTATTTTATTGTAGATGAAAAAGAAAAAGATGGAAGAATTGACTGTGTATTTTATAAAGAAAATAATAATATGATTACTGATATTTACTTAGTTGAAATAAAAGTTAATGAAGAGGTTCTAGGAGGATCAAATGGTCTTCATAAACATATATCAGATATAAAAAAATTATATAAAAATAGCAAATTTCAAAGTTTCTATAAGAGATTATTAAAACAAATAAATGATAGAAGAAAAATTCTATTCGATAAAGAATATGATAATGATTTTGATAGTTCAAATTTATTAGATAATATTAATTGTAATTTTGTTGTTATTGTTGGAAAAACATATGAAAATTTTGATATACAAACATACCTTAATTTATTAAATGAGCCCAAAGAAAAATTGAAAAAGAATCTTATGTTTGTAAGTATAAAAGAAGAAGATGATATTAAACCATTAAATGATCTTGTATTAGATACTGAAAAATACGGTATAAAATTATCAATATATTTAGATGATAATGTATGGAGTAGCAAAAACAGAACAAAAGATTTCAATCCAAATTATTCTAAAATAGATTGGAAATAAAAATGAACAAAGCTAAAAAGAATGT
>CAKORH010000011.1 GCA_934101235.1 uncultured Bacilli bacterium
ATAATGTATCCTTTAATATTTAAATTTGGCATAGAAAAAGGAAGAATAGGTTTATTTATTTTTACATTTATTATAGTAGGATTAGTTGGATTATTTAATAAATTTGTTAAGATTAATATTTCTAATAATATAATTTCATTTTTTAATAATTGTTGGTTTGTTATTGTTCCTATAATACTTTTAATTATGTTATTAATTTCTTATAAAATATCTGAAAAAATATATTTAAAAAAAGAGTTTTAGTTTAATAATAACTGTGTTAATAATATAAATGAGGTGATTAGTATTAAAACATTAGAAATTGTATTTGGAGATACATGTAGTAATATAATGAAGAAAAGTAGTTTGAATAAAAATACTATTTTAACTTTTAATTTACGCCTTAATGTAGGTGATATATCTAAAATAGATGATAATATATTAAATATAATTGTAAATAATATAGCTGAAAATAATAAAATAAGAGTATGGACTAGTAAAAAAGATATTTATTCTTATTTATTAATGTTGTATATTTCTAATATTATGGAAATATATAATTATGATTTATATGTAACATATAGTGATGAATATGATATAGATTATATTTCGCCAAGAGTTATGAATGAAAAAGAATTAGAAAATTTAGAAAAATTAGAACATAAATTAAGTAAAAATGAATTAATTATTAATGCTAAAAAATGGAGAAAATTAGTTAAAGAAAATTCAGAATTAAGAGTAATAGATAATGGTATAGTTAAATCTGTATCAATGAGTTATTATGATAAGATTATATTAGAAACTTTAAATGAATTAGGCAAAGTAAAAATGATTAATTTAGTTGCTACGTTAATAGGAAAAATTTATGTATGTGATAGTTTAATAATTAGTTTGATAGAAAGATTAATTGATGAAAATAAAATTGTGATTGAAAAAAATTCTGATAAATATTATGAAAGTATAGTAGATTTGAATAGAACTTAATGTTATAATAAATAATGTAAGGAGTGATAAAATGGCAAGATTTTGTCCAAACTGTGGAACTGAAATAAAAGAAGGAAATAAATTTTGTGCTGGTTGTGGTATGAATGTTGATAATAATACAACAACTACTAATAATAACACAACTCAAAATTATCAAAAAATAGCAAATAGAGATATAGTAATGGCTATTGTACTTTCAATTATAACTTGTGGTATATATGGCATATATTGGTTTATAGTTATGACTGATGATGTAAATGTTATAAGTGATGAACAAAATGCGAGTGGTGGATTAGCATTTCTCTATACATTATTAACTTGCGGTATATATGGTATATATTGGAATTATAAAATGGGTCAAAAATTATTTGCTACTGGACAAAAATATAATAAACAAATTAATGATAATTCTATATTATACTTAATATTATCTATATTTAAATTTGATATTATAAATTATTGTTTAATACAAAATGATTTAAATAAATTTAGTGAATAATGAAAAAAATAAAAGTTATAATTTGTTTTTTATTGATTTTAATTTTATATTATTTTTTAAATAATTTTTATAATTTTTCTATACCATGTATGTTTAATAAGATTACTGGATTATATTGTCCGGGGTGTGGTATTACTAGGATGATATTTTCAATATTTAGATTAGATTTTTATCAGGCTTTTAGATATAATCCATTAGTATTTTTATTGTTATTATTTTATATAATTTTTAAAATTATTAATTTAAAATATAATGTAGTTTTTTCTAATAAATGTACATATGCATTATTAATTGTTGTAATTATTTATGGTATTATTAGAAATATTTCATATTTTAATTATTTAGTACCAACAGTAGTAAAATAATTGAAAAATATAATGTGTTTTATTGACTAAAGTATAAAAATAAAGTAAAATATATCTATATTCTTAGTGAAGAGGAGTAGATATATTTTTTATATTAAGAGAAGATATGTTTGGTGAGAATATCTATATAAATTTATATTGAAGATACTTCTATAATAAGAACGTGATATTGCGATAAAGATAAAGAGAGTACACTTGTAAAATAAGGTGGCACCGCGGAATATAATTTCGTCCTTATGATATATCAAGTGTTTTTTATTTAGAAAGAGGGATAATATGATAACAAAACAAAAAGGTACTTATGATGTTATAGGAATTGATGCTAAGAAAAGAAAATATGTATGTGATGTAATTGATGCTATATGTGATAAATTTAATTATACATATATAGAAACTCCAATATTTGAAAGCTCAGAATTATTTCATAGAAGTGTTGGAGAAAGTAGTGATATAGTTACTAAGGAAACTTATGATTTTAAAGATAGAGGTAATAGAGATATTACTTTACGTCCTGAAGGAACTGCTGGTGTTGCTAGATGTTTTATAGAAAATAAAATGTATGGTAATATGACTGAACCAGTTAAAGTTTATTATAATGGGCCAATGTTTAGATATGAAAGACCACAAAGTGGTAGAACTCGTCAATTTACTCAGTTTGGTATAGAATGTATTGGAACTAATGATGTTATGAGTGATGCTGAAGTAATTAGTTTGGCTTATAATACTTATAAATTGTTAGGAATTGATGTTACAGTTAAATTAAATACGTTGGGTGATAATGAGTCTCGTAATAATTATAGAGAAGCGTTGATTAAATATTTTACACCTAAAATAGATTCTTTATGTGAAGATTGTAAAGAAAGATTAAATAAAAATCCATTAAGAATACTTGATTGTAAAGTAGATAGTGAGAGTGAAATATTAAAGAATGCTCCTAAAACATTAGAGTATCTTAATAAAGAAAGCAAAGATAGATTTGAAAAATTAAAAGATTATTTAGACATGATGGAAATAGAATATGAGATAGATGAATCTTTGGTTAGAGGATTAGATTATTATAATCATACTGTATTTGAGATAGTTGGTGATATACCTGAATTTGGTAGTCAAAATGTTTTAGGTGGCGGTGGTAGATATAATGGACTTATTAAAGAATTAGATGGTCCAGAAATGCCTGCAGTAGGTTTTGCTATGGGAATAGATCGTACTATACTTGCTATGGAAACATTGAATGTAAATTTTAAAATTAGAGATAATATAGATATATTTATCATGTATGGTAATGAAGAAGAAAAAGAAACTGCAACATATTTAATTCAGGATTTAAGAATGAATGGTTTTGTTTGTGAGACTGATTTAATGAATAAATCATTTAAAAATCAATTTAAGTCTGCAGATAGATTTAACAGTAAATATTTAATAATATTAAATAGTGATGATTTAAAAGAATTTAAAGTAAAAGTTAAAGATAATATGACAAAAGAAGAAGAATTAGTTGGTATCAATGATCTAGTAGATTATTTAGATACTAAAATGTAGGAGGATATTATGGATATAAAAGATATTAATAAAAAAATAATAGGTAGTGAGATTACTATTTCAGGGTGGATTAAAAATCATAGAAAACAAGCTAAATTTGGATTTATAGATTTAAATGATGGAACATGTTTTAATAGTTTACAAGTAGTATATAATGACGAATTAGAAGATTTTTCTGATATTCAAAAATTAAAGTTAGGTTCAGCTATTACAGTAAGTGGTACATTAATTGAATCTCCAGCAAGTGGACAAGATTTTGAATTAGAATTAAAGTATTTTAAATTAGAAGGTGATTGTGATGATGATTATCCATTACAAGCAAAAGGTAGACCTACACGTGAATTTTTACGTGAAATAGCTTATTTAAGACCTAGAACTAATTTATTTAGAGCTGTATTTAAGATTAGAAGTGTTGCTGCATATGCAATACATAAATATTTTCAAAAAAATGGTTATGTATATTTTCATGCTCCATTAATTACCGCAAGTGATTGTGAAGGAGCAGGAGAAATGTTTCAAGTTACTACACTTGATATAGAAAATGATAAAAAAATAGATTATAGTAAAGATTTTTTTGGAAAGAAAACTTCTTTAACAGTAAGTGGACAATTACAAGCAGAAACATTTGCATTAGCATACAAAAAAACTTATACTTTTGGACCTACTTTTAGAGCAGAAAATTCTAATACAAAAACTCATGCAAGTGAGTTCTGGATGATTGAACCAGAAATGGCTTTTTGTGACTTAAATGGTGATATGGAAGTTATGGAAAGTATGTTAAAATATGTTGTTAAATATGTGTTAGATAATGCTAGTGATGAAATTAGTTTTTGTGATAAATTTGTAGAAAAAGGATTAATAGAAAAATTACAAAAATTAGTAGATTCTAAATTTACTAGAATTACTCATAAAGAAGCAATAACATTGCTTAAGAATGCTAAAGTAGATTGGGAATTTGAACCTAATTATGGAGAAGATATAGCAAAAGAACATGAAAAATATATTACAGAATATTATAATGGACCTGTATTTATTACAGATTGGCCAAAAGATATAAAGGCATTTTATATGAAATTGAATGATGATGGAGAAACTGTTCGTGCTGTTGATTTAGAAGTACCTGGTGCTGGTGAATTAATGGGTGGTTCTGAAAGAGAAGCAAGTTATGATAAATTAGTTAAACGTATGAAAGAACTTAATATGAGTGAGGAATCACTTGATTGGTATTTAAATTTAAGACGTTTTGGAGGATGCTATCATTCAGGATTTGGTATGGGATTTGAAAGATTACTTATATATCTAACTGGTGTAGAAAATATAAGAGACGTTATTCCGTATCCTAGAACTCCAGGTAATTGTGAATATTAAAAATATTTATAGGAAGGAAGTATTTTATGGAGAGATGTTTAATAAAAGATTTAGAAGAAAATAAAACTACTAAGATAAGTGGAAGTATAGAAAAAGTTAGAAATACTAAATATATGGTATTTATTATAATTCGTGATAGAAGTGGAGTAATACAAGTTTCTATTGATAAGGGAGAAAATGTTGAGTTAGCAGATGATGCTATAAATATTACGGTTGGAAGTATTGTATCATTTGTTGGAACAATGAAATTAAGTGAATATGTTAAAAATGGAGGTAAAGAATTTATTCCTGATAGTTTAGAAGTACTTTCTTTAGCAGAAATATATCCATTTGATGAAAATGCAAATGTTGATACTAAACAAGATTATCGTTGGATTGATTTAAGAAATGAAAAGAAATCTTTAATTTTTCCTATTCAAAGTGCATTTGTTAAATATTTAAGAGAATATTTATATAATAATGATTTTAATGAAATCCATACACCTAAATTATTAGGTGCTGCTAGTGAATCTGGTAGTGATGTTTTTGAAGTAAAATATTTTGATAGAAAAGCATATTTGGCTCAAAGTCCACAATTTTATAAACAAATGTGTATTGCAAGTGGTATGGAAAGAGTATTTGAAGTTGCTCCAGCATTTAGAGCAGAAAATTCTAATACTAATAGACACTGTACTGAATTTACATCATTTGATGTTGAGTTTGCTTATATAGATTCATATAAAGATGTTATGAAATTAGAACAAGATATGATTACTTATGCATTAAAAAAATTAAATGCAGAATATGGTGAAGTAATAAAAGAAAAATTTGGTATAGAAATTAAAGTACCTGATAAAGATTTTCCAGTTATAAAATTAAATGATTTATATAAAGAATTAAGTGAACGTTATAGATACAAAATTCCAGAACATGATGTAGGAGATTTAAATAGTGAAACAGAAAAACTTGCATATAAGTATGCAATGGAAGTATATAATTCTGAATTTATATTTATAACTGATTATAGTAAAGAAAAAAGAGCTTTTTATCATATGAGAGAAAATGATGTTCCTCAAGGATATGATTTAATATGGAGAGGAATGGAAATAACTACTGGTGCTCAAAGAGAACATAGATATTTAGAACTATGTAAACAAGCAGATGAAAAAGGATTAGGTAAGGATGTAGAATTCTATAAAAACTTCTTTAAATATGGATGTCCTCCACATGGTGGCTTTGCAATAGGAGTAGATAGATTAACATTATTACTTTTAGGACTTGATCATGTAAGAGAAGCTCAAATATTATTTAGAGGACCTAATAGGTTAAATCCATAAGAGAGGTATTATATGAGTAAATTTACAAAAGAATTAATTAATGATTATGCTGATAAATTACTTATTGGATTAACTGATGAAGAATGTGATACATTAGTTAATGAATTTGAAGCAATAGAAAAAAATATGGATTTAATTACTAAAATAGAAGGTATAAGTGGTATATCTCCTATGCATTATCCGTATGTTATTGAAAGTAATCCAAGAAGTGGTGAAAAAGTAGAAAATGAGAATATTGATGATTTATTAAAAAATTGTGATGTTGTTGATGATAGAGAAATAGAAGTACCAAAGGTGGTGGGATAATGGATTCAGTTATTTTAGATTTACATAAAAAATTAAAAAGTGGTGAAATAACTTCTTTAGAGTTAGTAAATAATGCTTTAAAAAAAGCTAAAAATGCACAAGATATTTATAATCCATTTGTTACTATTTTAAATGATGTAGATAATTATGAAGTAAATGATAATTTATTATCTGGTATTCCATATGTTGCAAAAGATAATTTAAGTACTAAAAATATTTTATCAACAGCAAGCAGTAATACTTTAAAAGATTATGTTCCATTTTTTGATGCAACAGTTATTGATAGATTAAAGAAAAATAACGCTATTTTAATTGGAAAAAGTTCTATGGATGAGTTAGGAATGGGAGCAACAGGTACTACATGTCATACTGGTTCAACTTTAAATCCATGGGATAAAACTAGAATTACAGCAGGGTCTAGTAGCGGAAGTGCTTGCGTTGTTGCTAGTGGTATTGTTCCTTTTGCTCTAGGAAGTGATACTGGAGATTCTATACGTAAACCAGCAGCTTTTTGTGGAATAGTTGGATATAAACCAACTTATGGAGTTGTAAGTAGATTTGGATTATTTCCTTTTGCTTCAAGTTTAGATCATGTAGGAGTTTTAACACGTACTGTAAAAGATGCAGCAATTGTTATAGATAGTGTAAGCGGTTTAGATGAAAATGATATGACTAGCATAGAATTAAAAGAAAAATTAGCTGATGGTTTAACTGGCAATATAAAGGGTAAAAAGTTATTTTATATAAAAAACTTGGTTTCTTTAGAAAATTTTGAAAATGCAAGTGATACATTTATTCAAATTATAGAAAAATTTAAAAATACTATAAAAAAATTGGAAGAATTAGGTGCTGAAGTGGATGGCATAGAAATTGATCAAAATTTACTTAATGCAATATATCCATCATATTTATGTATATCATGTGCTGAAGCAACTAGCAATGATTCTAATTTAACTGGTATAATTTTTGGACCAAGAGGTGAAGGTGATAATTATATTGATATGATTAAAAATCATAGAACATTAGGCTTTTCATCTTTAATAAAACGTAGATTTGTAATTGGATCTTATGTATTACAAAAAGAAAATCAAGAAAAGTACTTTATAAATGCAAAAAGAGTTAGAAGATTAATTACGGATAAGATGAATGAATTAAATAAAACATATGATGCAATGATTATGCCTGCTAGTGCAACTATTGCTCCTAAATTAGATAACGTTAATGAAGTAATTAGTGGAAATGAAGAAGTTTTAGAAAACTTAATGGCTATAGGTAATTTTGGAGGATATCCAAGTATTACTATACCTAATGGATTTGTTTTAGGACTACCTATTGGAGTTAATATAACAGGTGCTTATAAAGATGATAAAAATGTATTAAATATTGCTTATGCATTAGAAAGTAGTATGAATTATAGAGGACAAGTAGCAAAGGATGTGATTTTATGAAACTAATACCAGTAATTGGATTAGAGATGCATTGTGAAATGAAAAGTAATACAAAAGTATTTTCACCTGCAAAAAATTCATTTAATGATCTTCCTAATGCTAATGTTAATAAAATAGATATGGCTTTTCCTGGAATATTACCATTAGTAAATATGGAGTGTATTAAAAAAGCTATAGAAATGGCTTTAATATTAAATTGTAAATTACCAGAGTATTTTATGTTTGATAGAAAGAATTATTATTATCCAGATTTACCTAAAGGATATCAGATTACTCAATCTACTAATCCTATAGGAGTAGATGGAAAATTAATGATTGATGTTGATGGAGAAACTCGTGAAATTGAAATACTAGATATACATTTAGAAGAAGATTCAGCAAGTTTAGATCATTATAGTGATACAACAAATATAGATTATAATAGAGCAGGTGTACCATTGCTTGAAACTGTTACAGCACCATGTATGAATAGTGCTAGTGAAGCAGTAGCATTTCTAGATAGTATGAAAAATATATTTAGATATACTGATATAAGTGATGCTGATGTTAAAAGAGGACAAATAAGATGTGATGTTAATGTTAACTTGTTTGATGAACAAGGGAATAAAGTAACACCAAAAGTTGAAGTAAAAAATGTTAATAATATCACTAACGTTGAAAATACTATTAATTATGAAATTAAAAGACAAACTGAATTAGTATTAAGTGGTAGAAAAGATGAGGTAGTTCAAGAAACTAGAAGATATGATGAAGCGACAAATACTACTATAAGTATGCGTAGTAAAGCAGATGCTGTAGATTATAAATACTTTGTAGAACCAAATATTCCTCCATATAAAATAAGTAGTGAATTAATTAATGAAATAAAGGCTAAAATTCCTGTTTTACCTAATGAAAAAAAGATTAAATATATTAATGAATTGGGTTTAAATAATACTGATGCTACTATAATAATTAAAGAAAAAAAATTGAGTGAATATTTTGATGAATTAGTTAATATTGGGTGTGATGCTAAATATGCTAGTAACTGGATAATAAATAATGTATTAGATTATTTAAATAGTCATGATATTTCTCTTGAAAATTTATTTATAAATCCAATAAGATTAAAATTTATTATTGATCAAGTAGTAGAAAATAAGATTAATAATAAGCAAGCAAAAGAATTATTTATGAAATCTTTAGAACTAGAACGTGAACCTAAAGAATTAATTAGCGAATTAGGTATGGAACAATTAAATAATGAAGATGAATTAAAAAGTATGATAATTAATATTTTAGATAATAATAATAGCCAAGTAGAACAATTTAAAAATGGCAAAACAAATATGTTTCAATATTTTGTTGGTCAAGTAATGAAAGAAACAAAAGGCAAAGCTAACCCAGTTATAGTTAAAGATATATTAACTAATGAGTTAAATAATAGATAAAATAAAAAATATTTGACTAAAATATAGTAATTATATATAATAATCTTTACGTAGGTGAAGGTTATGCAAAATATCGATGATTTAAAGGGTATTTTAGATGATTATGTTAAAAATGCTAATCAAATTTTTATTACTGGACATATAGAACCAGACTTTGATTCTATTGCATCTTCTATAGCAATGGCGTTATTAATAAAAAAATATAAAAAACCAGTTTATATTATATTTGATGAGGATAAAGATAAAATACAACCTGGTGTTGTTACTATATTAGATGAAGCAAAGTATAGAATATCTTTTATCGATTTAAATAAGTATTTAAGATTAAAGAGTAATAATGATTTACTTATTTGTCTAGATAACAATAAAAGTTATAGAGTGTGTTGTAAAGATTATTTAAATGAATTTAAAAAAACATTAATTATAGATCATCATAAAGAAGATAAAGATACTATTAATGCTGATTATAAATATATCTATACTACATTATCTAGTACAAGTGAAGTTATAACGGAATTATTAAGAAAATCCAAAGTAAGTTTTGATAGTCTAACTACTACTTATCTTTTAGCAGGTATTTATTTAGATACTAATAATTTTCGTCAAAATTTAAATGAATCTACATTTGGTATAACAAACATGTTATATAAAAATGGTGGAAGTGTACCAATGGTTAATGAGTTATTTGGTAGAGACTTAAATAAAGATAAAAAAATATATAATATAATAGATAAAGCATATATTGAAGCATGTCAATTCGCTATAAGTATTAATGATGACACAGTATATACTAAAGAAGAATTAGCAGAAGCAGCAAATCGTTTGTTAAGATATAAAACAGATTCTTCTTTTGTAGGCGGTAAAATAGACGATAATACAATATCTATTAGTGCTAGATCTAAAGGTAGAATAGATGTTAGTAAAATAATGGAAGAATTTGGTGGCGGTGGAAATGAATTTCAGGCTGCTACTAAAATAGTTAATAAAGATATAAATACTATAAAAGATGATTTAGTAAAAAAATTAAAATTAGTTTATAGCGTTCCCAAAGAAAGTTAAAAAATTAAAATATAATAATTTATAATTACACTATTTAGTGTAATTTTTCTTTTATAGTAATAAAAATTATGATATAATTTATTTATCATAGGGGTTGATAGTATGAGACTTAATAAAAAAGGTCAAGCATTAGTTGAATTTATTATAATACTTCCTATATTTATATATATTACATTTATGGTAATAGATTATGGTAACATTGGTTATAACAAAAATAAAATAGAAAATATAATGAATGATGTAGAAAGTATGTATAAAAATAATGAAAGTGATGAAGAAATACAAAGCTTCTTAAATAAAAATGATAAATCATTAAATTTTGAATATAAAGAAAATGATAAATATAGTGAAATAATAATTAGTAAAAAATATGATTTTATGACTCCTGGTATGTCTAAATTAATGAATAACTTCACTATAAAAGTAGAGAGGACTATTTATAATGAATAATAAGGGAAAAGGTAATGCAATATTTATATTATTAATTCCTGTTTTTATATTTTTTTCAATGATTATTTCAGATACTTTTTTTAGATACTCAGAAGAAAAAAAATTTAAAATTGCAACAGAAAAAATAATTAATGAAGTAATGGATAATGATGACATAGATTATAATGAATATTATAAAGAAATAAAAAGACTTTATGAATTAAAAAAATATAATACTAATATGTTAGTTGTTGATGCGGATGAATATAATGTTCACGTAGAAAATGAATATGTTTATTTTAGTTTATTTACATCACTTTCAAGAACAGGAGAAGAGTTTGAAGTAAAACTTTTTAATATAGATTATTTAACATTTAAACTAAAAAAGAATAGTAGATTTATGTTAAAAGTAGATGTAAAAGAAAATGAAAAAGGTAAAAGAATATTTGAATATAGTGAGTAGGTGATTATATGGCTATTAATAAAGGTAATATAGTTTGTGTATTTGGTGTAAAAGGTGGAATAGGCAAAAGTATTTTAACTCTTAATCTTGCTGGAATTGTATCAAATCTTAAAAAACGTGTATTAATAGTTGATATGGATTTGTATGGAGGTTCTATAAGCATCATTTTAAATAAAAATGTTAATAAAACAGTATATAATCTTGTTGATGATTTTAATAATAATAGATACGATAATTTTAATGATTATATAACTAAATATAATGATTATATAGATTATTTAGCATGTCCTAAAGATCCTAGAAAAGCAAATAAGATAGATAGTAGTTATATTGAAATATTACTAGATAAAGCAAAATTTAATTATGATTTAATATTAATTGATACTACACATATATTAGATGAAATGAATTTAACTGTACTTGATAAAAGTGATAATATTTTATTAGTTGTATCAAATGATATGTTAGATATTAAAAACATGAGAAGTTTAATAAGTATATTTAAAGATTTAGATATTAGAAAATATAAAGTTATACTTAATAATAGTTTTAGAAATGATAAATCATATTTTAATTTATATGATATAAAAAGTATAATAAATAGTAATATAGATTATGAAATAAGTAATAAATTTTATATAAAAAATATAGATAAATATATAATGGACGGAAATATAGTTACTATAGATAAAAAATATAGTAATTCGCCTCATATCAAAGTATTTGAAACTATAATAAAAGATATAATAGGTGATAATAATGAGTAAGAGTTTACTAAGTGCTTTTGAAATAGAAAGACAAAAAAAAGATAATGAATATGTTAAAGATTATGAAATATTTAAAGATAAGGATTTATTAGAAAAACTAAGAAGTAAGATAATAGAAAATATTATTGATAAAGAAGTACCTACTGGTAGTGATATAAATGATTTTATTAATACTGAAATAGATAAATGTATTGAAGGATATGATTTAAGTAATATAGAAAGAAATCATATATTTAATATGATTGAAGATGAAATAAATGGTAAAGGTCCTATTAGTGAGTTAATTGGTGATAAAGACATAACAGAAATTATGGTAAATGGTCCTAAAGATATTTATATAGAGATAGATGGTAGAATTATTAAAGATGAAAGTGTTTCTTTTATAAATGATGAACATATTATAAGAACTATACAACGTTTAATACAACCATTAGGTAGAACTATATATAGTAGTAATCCTATGGTAGATTATAGATTGGAAGAAGGGTC
This sequence comes from uncultured Bacilli bacterium, assembly GCA_934101235.1. GTDB lineage: Bacteria > Bacillota_I > Bacilli_A > RF39 > UBA660 > UMGS1124. Next base: position 12,442 of record CAKORH010000011.1, read on the forward strand.
TAGAATAAAT
>CAKORH010000012.1 GCA_934101235.1 uncultured Bacilli bacterium
GAGCAAGTGAGCGGAATCGAACCGCCGTCTCAGCCTTGGCAAGGCCGCATACTAACCGCTGTACTACACCTGCGTTCTTAAATATAATAACAAATTAAAAATAAAAATACAAGCATATATTTAAAATTTACGAAAAAAAAATTATATGTTATAATCTTTTTATAAAGAGGGATGTATATGAAAAAAATATCTTTAAAAAAAGACGATATAAAAAGTAATTTAAATAAATTTAAAAATAATACAATATTTTATATAAAACATAATAGATTATTTTTATCATTTGTTATATTATCACTTATAACAACAACACTTTTACGTGGATTTACATTAAATAACTGGTTTAACATAAATGCAATGCTATTTGATTTATCATTTATTTTGTTTTTCGGTAGTTTTGGTTACTTCTTTAAACCAGAAAAACAATATTACTATTACTTAATAAATTATATTGTATATGAATTAATATGTGTGATAAATGCAATATACTACACATTCTACACATCTTTTGCTTCATTTAGTTTATTAAATGCAATTGGACAAGTTGGTGAAGTTGGTGATGCAGTATTAGAAAAGTTAAAAATAACACATTTCATTTACTTAATCCCATTAATTTTATTCATTTACATCAACAAAAGATTACAAAGAAAAGATTACTTTGGTCTAGTTCGTAAAGTGGAAAAAGGAAAAAAGATATTTGTAAGAACATTTATAGTAAGCGTAATACTTATAATAATAAACTGTGCAACATTAAACGGAACAGCAATAAGTAGACTTAACAAACAATGGGATAGAGAATATATAGTAAAAAGATTTGGAATAATTGTATATCAAGGAAACGATTTAGTACAAACATTAAGAAGTAAAGTAAATACTTTATTTGGTTATGATGAAGCATTAAGAAACTTTAAAGAATATTATGATACAAAACCAGAAGAAATATCAAATAACAAATATACAGGAATATACGAAGGAAAGAATGTAGTATACATGCACTTAGAAAGTATGATGAATTTCTTTGTAGGGTTAAAAATAAATGATGTTGAAATAACACCAAATCTTAACAAATTAACAAAAGAAGGATTATACTTTAGTAATTTTTACCCAGAAATAAGTGTAGGAACTAGCAGTGATACTGAATTTACTGTAAATACATCACTTTTACCAGTATCAAGTGGAACTGTTTTTGTAAGTTACTATGATAGATACTATGAAAGTTTAGAAAAAATGTTATCAGAAAAAGGATATTATACATTTAGTATGCATGGTAATAAAGCAAGCATGTGGAATAGAAACAAAATGCATCCAAATTTAGGATATAAAGATATGTACTTTGCTGATAGTTATAACATAGATGAAACCGTAGGATTAGGACTTTCAGACGAATCATTCTTCAAACAAATAGTTCCAATATTAACAAAAATCGAACAAGATAATACTAATTATATGGGAACGATTATAACATTATCAAATCATACACCATTTGATGATTTAGAAAAATATGGTGAATTAGATTTATCTTATACAAAAACTGTTGAAAATGATAATGGTGAACAAGAAGAAGTAAAATATGATTATTTAGAAAATACAAAATTAGGTAACTATATTAAAAGTGCACACTATGCTGATAAAGCATTAGGAGAATTTATACAAAGTTTATATGATAATGATATAATGAATAATACTGTATTTGTAATGTATGGAGATCATGATGCAAAACTTTCAAAAAGTGAATTTAATAGATACTACAATTATGATTTTGAAACTGGAACAGTAAAAGACGAAACAGACCCAACATACATAGAGTATGGCTATTATGAAAATGAACTTAATAGAAAAACTCCATTAATAATATGGACAAAAGATAAAAAATATAAAAAAGAAATTAAATATTATATGGGTATGATAGATGTTTTACCAACAGTAGGAAATATGATAGGTATAAAAAGTAAATATGCTTTAGGACATGATATTTTTGAAACTAAATGGAATAACATTGTACCATTTCCTAATGGTAATTTCTTAACAAAGAAAGTTTATTATAATAATAGTAAAGAAGAATATAAACCATTAACAAATGAACCAATTGATGAAACATACATAAAGGAATGTAAAGATTATACTGAAAAAATTATAGAAATATCAAATGACATAATTGTATATGATTTAATAAAAAATGATAAGTTTAAAGAGGGAACAAATGAATAAAACAGCAAAAAAAATATTATTAATAGTATGTTTACTCATATTAATATACTTTATAGGAGGAATATTTTATTCAAATAAACCTAAAAAGAAAACGGTAAAAAAAGAAGTAAAACAATCATTAACTATAAAAGGTTTCAATTACATACTATATGAAGATGACTTAGATATATACAAATCAGAATTTAAATTATTAAAAAAGAATTTAGAAAATAAAGAAATAGATTACGAAGAATATGCAAAAAGCATAAGTAGAATGTTTATTATTTCATTATATTCATTAGATACAAAAGATAATATGTATGATGTAGGTGGTGTAGAATTTATATATCCAGACTATGTAGAAAATTACAAACTCAATGTACAAAATACTCTTTATAAATATATGAAAGATAATAGTGATAATAAACGTAATCAAATTTTACCAACAGTAAGTAAAGTAACAGTTGATAGTATTGAACCGACTAAATTCACATTCAATGATAAAACTTATGATGGATATAAAACAAAATCAAAAATAGAATATGTTGAAGATTTAGGATATGATAAAGAATCAGAGATAATTTTAGTACGTGATGATAAGTATTTATATATAGTAGAAAAAAATTAAAGGGGGCTTTTAATTATGACTGACATTGAAATTACTAAACAATTTAAAATGAAAAATATTGAAGAATTATTAAGTGATTTAAATATCAATAATTATGATCTATATGGAAAATATAAAGCAAAAATAAATGATGTCAAAGAAAATAAAAAAGGAAAGATTATTTTAGTAACTGCTATAAATCCAACTCCATATGGTGAAGGCAAAACAACAGTTGCTATAGGTATACATGATTCATTATGCAAATTAGGGAAAAGTAGTATAGCAGTATTAAGAGAACCATCTATGGGACCAGTTTTCGGAATAAAAGGTGGTGCAACAGGTGGTGGTTATAGCCAAGTTGTTCCAATGGAAGACATAAATCTACATTTTACTGGTGATTTTCATGCTATAACTAGTGCAAACAATTTAATCAGTGCTTGCATTGATAATAGTATATATTTTGGAAATCCTCTAAATATAAAAAGAGTTTTATTTGAAAGATGTTTAGATGTAAATGATAGATCATTGAGAAAAGTTTTTACTACATATGAAACAAAGTTTAATATAACTGCAGCAAGTGAATTAATGGCAATTTTTTGCTTAGCAAAAGATAAAGAAGATTTACGAAAAAGAATTGATGATATTATTATAGGAATTAACGACAAAGATGAATTTGTTTATTTAAAAAGTTTAAATATAACAGGATCAATAATGGTTTTATTAAATGATGCTATAAAACCCAACTTAGTTCAAACACTATATAATAATCCTGTAATAATACATGGAGGTCCATTTGCAAATATTGCACATGGATGTAATAGTGTAATAGCAACAACAACTGCACAAAAACTAGCAGATTACGTAGTAACAGAAGCTGGTTTTGGAAGTGATGCTGGAGCAGTGAAATTTTTTGATATAAAATGTAGAGATAATAACCTTAACCCTTATTGCGTAATTTTAGTTTGCACAGTAAGAGCATTAAAATATAATGGAAATGGTGAATTAGAAAAAGGTTTATGCAATTTAGAAGCACATATAAAAAATTTAAAAAAATTTAATCAAAATATTATAGTTACTCTAAATAAATTTGATGACGATACTATAGAAGATATAAAAATAATAAAAGATACAACAGAAAAATTTAACATACCATTTACAATTAATGAGGCCTATAATTTAGGTGAAAATGGTGCAATTAATATATCTGAAGAAATATTAAAAATGGAAGATAAAAAATTAGAATTATTATATAACTTAAATGATACATTAAAAGACAAAATAGAAATAATGTGTAAATCTATCTGTGGAGCAAATAAAATAGAATATACTGATATAGCCTTAGAAAAATTAAAAAGATATTCTAAATTAGAATATCCAATATGCATTGCAAAAACACAATATAGTTTAAGCGATGATCCTAAAAAACTAGGTGCTCCTTCAAATTATACAATAACTGTAAAAGATATTAAAATTAATAATGGAGCAAAATTCATTACTGTTTATTTAGGAAATATTTTAACAATGCCAGGTCTAAGTAAAGAACCTAACGCTGTAAACATAGATTTAGTAAACAATGAAATAGTTGGATTATTCTAACTATTTTTTAATGTTCATCTAAATCCATTACTAAAATACCAATATTGATTAAACCAGTTAAACCAACTAATGAATAAATTATTCTGGGAATAACAGATTCAGTTCCAAAAATTGCTGTAATTAAATTAAAATCTAATAAACCAACTAGACCCCAATTTATTGCACCAATAATTGTTATGCATAAGCATATTTTTTGTAATGTATTCATATTAACCTCTTTTCTACTTTTATTATGTTAAATAAAAATAAAATTATACATAAACTTATCATAAAATAAAAAATGCAAAATATAGTTTATTAGAAAAGGGGAGTTTATGAAAAAATATTTAATTATATTAAGTATGTTTTTATTACTTTGTGGTTGTGGAAAAACTAGTAATGAAACCATAATTAAGAATTTTAAAAACAAGATTGAAAAAAATAATAGTTATATTTTAAAAGGAACTATGACTATTACAAGCAACGAAGATACTTTTACTTATAAAGTAGAAGCAAGTAAAAGTAAAGATGATTATTATAAAGTTAGTTTAATTAATAAAACTAATGATCATGAACAAATAATTTTAAAAAATAGTGATGGAATATATGTTGTTACACCTGAACTTAATAAGAGTTTTAAATTTCAAAGTGATTGGCCAAATAATGGAAGTCAATCATACTTATTAGATATACTTGTTAATGATGTAGTAAATGATAAAGAAGTTCATATAGATAAATCTGGTGAAAATAAATATATACAATGTAGAGTAAATTATCCAAATAATAAGACACTATATAGTGAAAAAATATATTTAGATAATAATTATGGAGTTAAAAAAGTAGAAGTATTAAATCAAGATGGAAAAGTAAAAATATCATTAGAAGTATCAAGTATAAATTATAAACCAAAATTTGATAAAACATTCTTCGATTTAAATAAATTAATTAAAGAAGATAATGAAGAAATAAACGAAAATAAAGATGAAAACAAATCTCAAAATTCAAAAGATAATAATAAAACGAATAATACTTCACCAAATGAAAATGTAAAAAATAATGATACTAATGAAAACAAAGAACAAAACACTACAAATAATGATAATAACAATACAAATAATAATGGAACAAATAATAATGAAAATAATAATACTAATAATGAAGAAACTAATACATCAAAATTAGATGATATTATATATCCACTTTATATTCCTACAAATACTTATTTAAGTACACAAGATACAATAAACACAGATAATGGTAATAGAGCAATATTAACATTTAGTGGAGATTCACCATTTATATTAGTGGAAGAAGTTAGTAGAAAATATGATTATTTAGAAGTTATTCCAATAAATGGAGATCCATTGATGATGTCAGATAGTATAGGAGCAATAAGTGCAAATTCATTATATTGGACTAGCAATGGAATAGATTATTATATATCAAGTACAAAACTAAATGGAAGCGAATTAATGACTATTGCAGAAGGTTTAACAGGTTCAAGTGTTATAGTTTCAAAAGAAAAATAATGATTAAAGAAATATCATTATTTTTTTCTAATATAATTTAATATGAATATATTTGAAGATGAATTAAAAAGATTAAATTTAGAAGATTGGATTTTCATAATATTCATTTTTGTAGCATTAATGAATATATTTGGAGACCAACTATTAAAAAAATATGTTAAACGAAATAATATTAAAGATCTTAAAGATGCAGATAAAATATTTTTAACTACATTAACATTAACTCTTATAGCATATTTATATTTTGTGATTAGGAACTATTATTTTTACAAAAAAGATATAAAAAATAGGAAGTTATTAACAGTAAAATTAGTAGGTAGCATATTTTTAGTAATAGGTATTTTATGTTTAATTTATTTTCAATTAAAAGATCCAAAATTTATTGGTATACCGGCATAATGTAAATAAATTGTATTAAAAAAAGATTTTATTATTACCTCATTAAAGTTTTATATTATAATTAATATAGAATTGGAGGACATAATATGAAATGTGTTAAAATCAATGATAAAAGAAATTTAGTCGTAGGAGAAATAGATAAGCCAGTAAGTACTAATGGTAGTGTAGTATTCAAGGTTGAATCATGTGGAATTTGTGGCTCTGATATACACTACTGGGATTCTGGAGAACCAGTTGGCTTAGTAATGGGTCATGAATTTGCTGGAACAGTAATTGATGCTGGAAGTAGAAGTGATTTAAAAGTAGGAGATAGAATTACAGGATTACCAATTTCCCCTTGTGGAAAATGTAAAGCTTGTAAAAGTAACAATCCACAATATTGTAAACTTACTTGGAGTAAAGCAGTAGGGTTATCTTTAACTAATCCAGGTGCATATGCAGAATATTCTAGCTGTAGACCAGATATGGTAAAAAAATTACCAGATAATGTAACATTTGATCAAGCAGCAATGGTAGAACCAAGTTCTGTTTCACTTCATGCTGTTAATTTAGCAAAAATGCAAAAAGGAGATAAAGTTTTAATAGTAGGTGGAGGAATAATTGGTTTAATGTGTGCAGAATTTGCAAAATTGCAAGGAGCAAGTTACGTAGCATTACTTGAAACTAACGAAAAAAGAGCAAAAAAAGGTTTATCATACAAAATGGTTGATGAATATTTTAATGCTTTAGATGAAAATACAGTTCCAAAACTAATTGAAAAAACTGTTGGAGGATTTGATGTAGTTTTAGAATGCTGTGGTAATTCACCAGCAGTAAGTGAAGCGATTATGACAGTTAGACCAGGCGGAACAATAGTACTAGTAGGTGTTTCATTAGCGCCAGTACAAGTACCTCTTGTAATGTCAGTAATGGGAGAAGTAACTATGCAAGGAGCAATTGCATATACTGTTGAAGAATTCGAGAATGTTATTAATTTAATTAGTGAGAAAAAAATCGATGTTCTTAAATATATAGATGATAATGTTGAACTAGAAAGAGTTCAGGAATCATTTGAAAGATTAACAAATGGTAATGATGATGCAATAAAAATCATAATTAAACCAAATAATTAATAAATAAAAATGTTTAGTATTAAAAATAAACATTTTTTTCTTGTTAAAATCAATATATGTGATAAAATAATTATTAGGTGGTTATAATGGTAAAAACAAATAAAGTATTAAAACAAAAAAAAGTAATGAATGATGATATGGAAAAAGTAAGAAACTTAGTAATATTATTAATAATTGTAGTATTAATATGTTTAGGTATCTATTTTTTAACAGATAATATGATAAAGAAAGAAAATAGTAATAATAAAGAAACAACTACTGAAGCAAAAATAGATTATGATATAGCATCTATTGGTACTATGTTTAATAGACCAGAAAGTGAATATTTTGTATTATTATATTCTAGTAAAGATTCAGGATCTGAATATGATTCAATATTATCTAAATATAGAAGTAGTGATAACTACATAAAAACATATTATATTGATTTAGATAAAAAAATAAATGGTAGTGCATTAACAGATACACTAAATAAAAAACCTAACAATAGTAATGAAGTTAAAGTTACTGGACCTGCATTATATAAAATAAAAAATGGAAAAGTAACAAATTGTTATGATACTTTAGAAACTATAGAAGAAGCTTTAAAATAAAAAGTTTCTCTTTTTTTTATTCTAAATTATGGTAAAATTAAATAGGAGAATGAATATGAATGAAACAGTAAAAATCAATAAAGTAAAATTATTATTAATAATTATATTACCAACTATTATAATGTCTTTAATTACAGGAACTGTAGTATATAGTAAATTAAATAAAACTGGTAAAGTAACATCAACTAATAATAAACATGTAAATGAATTTATAAATGTTTACAATAAATTGTTAGACGAATACTATGAAAAATTAGATGAAACAAAAGTGATAGATGCTGCAATAAATGGTATGCTTTCATATACTGGAGACGATTATACTATTTATATGGATGAAAATGCAACAGAAGATTTAAACGATAAATTAAATGGAACATATGAAGGTATTGGAATACGTATTGCAGTAAATGAAAACAATGAAATTTATGTATATGAAATATTTGATGATTCACCAGCAAGTAAAGCAGGACTACAGATAGGAGATATATTAAAAAGTATAAATGATGAATCTTTAGAAGGAAAAACACCAACAGAAGCATCTACTATAATAAAAAATAGCAAAGAAGGAAAAGTGAAAATTACTGCTCTAAGAAATGGAGAAAATGTCACTTTTGATTTAAATAGAAAAAATTTAATAGTACCAGCAATAAAATCATCTATTAAAGAAGTAAATGGTAAAAAAATAGGTTATATTTACATAGAAACATTTTCATCAACAGTTGATACACAAGTTTTAACTACAATAACAAGTATGGAAAAAGAAGGAATAGACTCACTTATATTAGATGTAAGATATAATACGGGAGTTTATTTAACAGCATGTACTAAAATAATAGAAATGTTCTTAAAAAAAGATTCTTTAATGTATTCGATAAAAAGTAAAAAAGATAGTATAGAATATAAAGATACTACAGATGAACATAGAAATTATAAAGTAGCAGTATTAATTAATGGTTCGTCAGCAAGTGCAAGTGAAATATTAGCATCAAGTTTAAAATATAGTTATGGTGCAACAATAATTGGCGAAAAAAGTTATGGAAAAGGTAAAGTACAAACAACAGGAAAATTATCCGATGGAACAATGATAAAATATACATCCGCATTATGGTATATGCCTAATGGAGAGTGTTTAGATAAAAAAGGATTAAATCCTGATATAGAAGTATCATTAAGTGATGAATACAAAAATAACCCTACAGAAGAAACAGATAATCAATTAAATGAAGCTTTAAGAGTACTTTCAGAATAAAGTGTTAGATAAATTCTAACTTTTTTATTTTTTATAAAAAATGTAAAATTTTAATGTAAATGACAATATTCGACAATAGTTTACAAATATTGACATAACTTTACAAAACATTTTCTTTATATTTGTCGTTTTATATACTATAATTATATTGCGTGTAGTAATGAAAAAGGAGAAAATTATGAAAAATAAAATACGTGTTATAGTAGTAGATTCTGATAAGGAACAACTAAGCAGTATTGAGAAGTTTTTTAGTACCCACGCAGTAATTAAAGTAGTTAAAAGTTTTAATGATGGCTTAAAAGCTTATGATTATATGATTGAAAATAAAAACAATTATGATATAGTCATATTAGATTTACTTTTACCAAATAAGGATGGTTTAAGTATTATAAGAGATTTAAGAGAAAACAAAGTAGATAAAAAAATAATTGCAATAACAGGTTACAATTCACTTGACATGATTAAACAAGTTAGTTTATATAATATTAACTATTTTATGTTAAAACCATTTAATATTAATGATTTAGAACGAGAACTATTAACAACAAAAGACAAGTTTTCAATAAAAGAACATGAATTACAAAGTTCTATATCAACAATGCTACATTCATTAGGAGTACCTTCACATATAAAAGGATATGAATATATTAGAGAAGGTATAGGCCTAATGTACAACAATCCATCAATGTTAGGAGCAATTACTAAAGAAATGTACCCTGAAATTGCAATAAAATATAATACAACATCAAGCAGAGTAGAAAGAGCAATTAGACATGCAATTGAAGTAAGTTGGAATAGAGGAGACTATGAATTAATGGAAGAAGTATTTGGTCATAGTGTAGACTTTGATAGAGCAAGACCAACTAACAGTGAATTTATTGCAACAATTGCAGATAAACTAAGAATCGACAAAAAATAATTGAATAAAAAACAAATTTTATCCTCATTATATACATAAGATATATAAGGAGGATTTTTTATGAAAAAAGAAAGTAATAAGTTAAACAAAATATTAACATCAGCAGAAAAAGAAATGTTTAATTTAAACCATCCATATGTAGGAAGTGAACATTTAATACTAGCATTATTAAAAATAAATGATATTAAAGAAATATGTGAACCATATAATTTAACTTATGAAATATTTAAAGAGGAATTAATTAATATTATAGGATCATCAAACATAAAAACAACTAATATATTACATACTCCACTTTTAAAAAGTATTATTAATGATGCAAAAAAAGATGCAAAAGAAAATAATAATGGAATAGTAACACCATATCATTTATTAATAAGCACAATTGAAAGTGGTGATGGAATAGGTGTAAGAATTCTAATAAGTTTACAAATTGATTTAGAAGGTATATATAAAGAATTAAAACAAAAATTCAATCCAATCTTTAATGAACTAAAAAAATATGGAAATGATTTATCAACAAATGATACAATATTAATTAATAGAGATAAAGAAATAAATTCAATTGTAGAAATACTTTTAAGAAAAAATAAAAATAATCCAATTTTAGTAGGTGAATCTGGAGTAGGTAAAACAGCAATAGTAGAAGGTTTAGCTACAAAAATTGCTAACGATGAAATATATGAATTAAAAGGTTATAAAATATTTAATATTGATATGTCTTTAGTATTAGCAGGTAGTAAATATAGAGGTGACTTTGAAAGTAGATTAAACACTATTATAAAAGAAACAATAGAAAATAAAAAAACTATATTATTTATAGATGAAATACATACTATATTAAATGCTGGTGGTTCCGAAGGAGCCATTGACGCAGCCAACATACTAAAACCATATTTATCTAAAGGTACACTAAAAATAATAGGAGCAACAACTTTAGAAGAATATGATAAATATTTTACAAAAGATAAAGCATTAATGAGAAGATTTGATAAAATATTTATTAGTGAACCAGACATAAATATGACAAAAGACATACTTTATAAGTTAAAAAATAATTACAAAAAATATCATAATATAAATATTACAAATAATAACTTAGATACTATAATAGAATTATCTATAAAATATATAAAAGATAAAAAAAATCCAGATAAATCTTTAGATATACTAGATACAGTATGTTCATATGTAAAAAATAATAATAAAAAAACAATAACAAAAAAAGATATAGAAACTGTAATTAGTAGAAAAATAAATAGAAATCTAAATATAAATATTAATGAAACCCTAAATAATCTAAAAAAAACAATTTATGGTCAAGATAGAGCAGCAAAAGAAATACTAAATATCATAAAAAATGATAATAATAAATCAATTTTATTATTAGGTGGAATAGGTGTAGGTAAAACATATACAATAGAAAAAATATGTGAATATTTAAATTTAAATTATATATGTATAGATATGTCAGAGTATTCAAATATTTATAGTTCTAATAATATATATAATGGAGAAAATAGTTTATATAGTAAATTAAATGATAACTCTATTATATTATTTGATAACATAGAAAAAACAAATAAGAATGTTTTAAATACAATTCTAAAAATAATAAATGATAGAAAAATAAAAAATAAATCATTTAATAATTCATTTATATTTTTAAGTGCAACAAATAAAATAACATATAATTTAGGTTTTAATAAAGAATATAATTTATTAGAATATAATAATGATGCTGTATTAGAAACTGTAGATTATATAATAAAATTTGATGAAATAAATGAAAATACTATTTCAAAATATATAGAACATAACAATATAAAAGAGTTTGATTTTAAAAAATGTGACTATAAAATATATGGTTTTAGAGGAGTAAAAATAAGTTTAAATTCAAAAAATCTTATAAAATGAAAGACTATTAAAATAAGTCTTTTTTCTTGACTATAAATCGTTAATGTACTAAAATTGATATATAAAAAAGGGAGTGGTATAGTGAAAAATATTTTTATATT
>CAKORH010000013.1 GCA_934101235.1 uncultured Bacilli bacterium
AAAGTGGATTATTTAATTAGTGAAAATGATAACTTGAACGATTTAAAATTAGATAATATATCTGCAATAATTGTAGATGAAGCACAATTTTTAACTCCAAAACAAGTAGAAGAATTATATGAAATTACTAAGTTTAAAGATATTCCAGTAATTTGCTATGGACTAAGATGTGATTTTAGAATGCAACCATTTATAGGGACATCTAGATTATTAGAATTAGCTGATAAGATAGAAGAAATAAAAACAATATGTAAATGTGGCAAAAAGGCTACTCAAAATTTACGTTTAAAAAATAATGAACCGATTTTCGATGGAGAACAATTATTGATTGACGAAAGTACTGAAGATTATACTTATGAAAGTGTATGTGGCAAATGTTATCTTGAATTGAAGAAAGCGAAGGAATCTAATGGAAGAAAGAATAATAACTAGAGAGGAATTACCAGGCGATTCATTTGAATCTACTATAAGACCTCAAGCAATAGATGAATATATAGGACAAAATGAAGTAAAGGAAAATATAAAAATATTTATAGAAGCAGCAAAAATGCGTAATGAATCTTTAGATCATGTATTATTATATGGTCCTCCTGGGTTAGGTAAAACTACACTTGCACATATAATAGCGAATGAACTTGGAACAAATATAAAGACCACAACTGGACCTAGTATAGAAAAAAGTGGAGATTTAGCGGCTATATTGTCTGGTTTAGAACCAGGTGACGTATTATTTATAGATGAAATACATAGAATACCAAAGTTTATTGAAGAAATTTTGTATCCTGCTATGGAGGATTTTGAATTAGATATAGTTGTAGGAACTGAAGGAAATACTAGAAATATAAAAATTGATTTACCACCATTTACACTAGTAGGTGCTACAACTCGTGCGGGAGACTTATCAAGTCCATTAAGAGATAGATTTGGAATAGTTTCAAAATTAAACTATTATTCAGAAGAAGAATTAACTAGTATTATTAAAAGAACGAGTAGAGTATTAGATATGGAAATAACAGATGGTGCGGCAAAAGAATTAGCAAAAAGAAGTAGAAAAACTCCTAGAATTGCAAATCGATTATTTAAACGCGTTAGAGATTTTGCAAGCGTAATTGGAGATGGAATAATTGATGAAAAAATAACAAATAGTGCTTTAAAAAGACTAAAAGTAGATGATTATGGATTAGATCAAGTTGACTTAGAATACTTAACAAGTTTAGTTAATAAATTTAATGGTGGTCCTGTTGGAGTTGAAACAATTGCGGCAAGTATTGGAGAAGAAGTAACTACCATTGAAGATGTTGTTGAACCATATTTATTACAAGAGGGATTTATAAAAAGAACTCCTAGAGGTAGAATAGTAACTGAAAAAGCAATCTGTCATTTAAAACAAGCAAATTTATTAATTGACATTAATGAATAATTATCTTATACTTAATTTATAAAGTAGGTGGTATACTTATGAAAAATAATAAAGGACAGGCATTAGTTGAATATGTACTAATTATAGTTGTTATTTCTGTGGCAATTATGGGAGTGGTAAAGATATTTGGTGGTAGATTAATGGACAAATTTACAGAAAGTATGTGTCCTATATTTAATCAAACTTATATAGAAGGAAGTAAACCAGGAGAAGGAAAATGTGTCGATAAAATTGAGAACCAATAGGTTCTTTTTTTGCAAAAATATACATTTTTGCCTAAAATATGCCTAAAAATATTCAAAATGCGAACAAAAATTTGACAAAATTCGCAGAAAGTGCTACAATGTGTACACATAGGAAATAAGGGGGTTATTTTATGAAAGGGTATATTTTAGATTATATTAATGAAAATGAGTTTAAAAAACTAGAAAGAGCTTTAAAAAAATATAATATGCTTGCATATAAAAAATTAAACTTTGAATATTATCCAAAATTAAGAAGTGGTAATTTTATAGGAGAATTATTAAGTACAAATAAAAAAGATAAAACTGAAACTTATGAATTAAAATTACCAAGTGATCATATGTTTCAACAAGTACATGGTGATGTAACATTAAAATATATAGTTTATAAAGAACAAAATATAGTAATGCTAGATACTATTACACCAACTGAAATTTTATTAGAAGGTCACATGGCTGAATTAACAACTTATAAAGGTGTTATGATTAGTAAAGCAAATGCTTCAAAAGATATGTTTAAAATAGATTTATTAAATATGTTACAAGATAAACGTTAATTTACTTAACGTTTTTTTGTAAAGTTAAAATTATATTTTTCTATTATTTTTAGTGTAAAAATAATGTGTGTATTTAAAAAAATTAAAAACTGTTAAATTTAAATTGACAAACATTAATAATATTTGATATCATTTTATTGTAGGAGGATGAAAGATGGAAAATAAAAGTAATGGAAAAATCGTTATAGCAATTTTAGTAATGTTTGTTGTAGCATTATCAATTGTAGGAGTTACATATGCATACTTTACTGCAACTACAATACAAAACACAGAAACTGAGAGTGTTACTGTTGAAGCTGGAAAGTTAATTGCTACTTACAATGGTGGAAAAGATATTAATGTTGAAAATATTTTCCCAGGATGGAAGAGTGATGGTAATACATTCTATGATAAAACTCAAAAAGATGGATCTAAAATGAAATGTATAACTGTAACTTCTGATGAAGAAAGAGCAAATACAGTAGAAGATACTGAAGTTAATGGATTACGTGCACCAGTTCAATTTACTGTTACAAATGATAGTGATAATGCAGATTCTTCAATCAGCTATATTGTAAAATTAACTGTAGAAGAAAACGGTTTTGCTGAAGCTGATTTAACAGATGGTAATGTTACTGCAACTTTATATAAAGGTTCTTATACTGACGGTACTGATACTACTTTAGCTAAATTAGATGGTACTAAAATTTCAGAAGTTGTATTAAATAAAAATACTACTGAATATAATTTTGCTTCATCAGCAGCTGATATTCAAACTTTAGCTAAAAAAGGTGATAATGAAAAATATTATGTTGTATTTGAATATAAAAACGATGATACAAAATCACAACCAAGTCAAGGTATCACATTTAGTGCTTTAGTTAGTATTGTTGGTGTTCAAAAGAATGGCGACAATTGGTACGATGCTGATAATAATCAAGTATACTAAAAAAGACATTAGTCTTTTTTTTTGCCATTTTTTGAGAATAAAGTAAAAGTACTTTTTTAAAGTGACAAATTATGATATACTTTTTATAGTAAGGTGGAGTAATATGGAATTTATTGAAGTAAAAGATTGTTATAAAGTTTATAAAAATGGTGTTACTGCACTTGCTAATGGAAATTTGAAAATAAAAAAAGGAGAATTTGTATTTTTAATTGGTCCTACAGCAAGTGGCAAATCGTCATTATTAAAACTTTTTTATAGAGAAGAAAAACCAAATAAAGGCAGTGTATATGTTGGTGGTATAAATGTTTGTAAATTAAGAAATAGTAAGGTTTATAAATTAAGAAGAAAAATTGGTATTGTATTTCAGGACTTTAAACTATTACCTAAATTAACAGTTTATGAAAATGTTGCATATCCATTAGAAACATATGGATGGAGTCATAAAGAAATAAAAAGAAAAGTTATAAAATCTTTAGAAAGAGTAGGACTAAAAGATAAATATAGATGTTATCCTCATGAATTATCTGGTGGTGAACAACAAAGAGTTTGTTTAGCAAGAGCAATAGTTAATAGTCCTAAATTAATAATATGTGATGAACCAACTGGAAACTTAGATCCAGATACATCTAAAGAAATAATGAAAGTTATAGAAAGTATTAATAAAGATTTGGGCTCTACAATAATTATGGCTACACATGATAAAGATATAGTAAATAGAATGAAAAAGAGGGTTATTACAATAAAAGATGGAATAATTATAAGTGATGTAGAGAAAGGAAGTTATAAAGTTGATGAGGCACATTAGAATATTAAAAAACAGTTTATCAAATGCTTTTAAGAGTTTATTTAGAAATTTCAGTTTAGGTTTAGCAAGTGTTTCATGTATTTTTATAACACTTATGTTAGTAGCTATTGCACTTATATTATCAAAAAATGTAAATAATTTTACAAGGGATATAGAAAATGATTTAACAATTGTTGTTTTTGCTAATAAAGATATTACTGAAGATGGAATAATAAAGTTAGAGAATGAGATAAAGTCAATACCTAATTTAGAAAGTATCGAGTATCAGAGTAAAGAGAGTATAAAAAATAGAATGATGCAAGAAAATGATACTTATAATACTATAATGAGTGATTGGACCGAAGAAGAAAATCCATTACAACCATGTTTTATAATAAAAGTGAAAGATCCTAAACATATGGGAGAAAATGCAACAACAATAAAAAATTTAGAAAATGTTGAAACTGTAAAATATGGAGAAGGAATGGTAGAAGATTTGCTTTCAATATTTGATTTGATAAGTAAGATTATGTTAGTAACTGTTATCGCATTAATATTTGTAACAGCTTTCTTAATAAGCAATACAATAAAAATAACTATATATAGTAGAAAAACAGAAATAAATATTATGAGACTTGTAGGTACAAGTAACTTTGTAATAAAATTACCATTTTTATTTGAAGGTTTATTTTTAGGTATAATTGGAAGTATAATTCCTATATTATCTACTATATTTGGATATAATTTTTTATATAAAAAGATGAATGGAGTAGTTTTTACTGATATATTTACATTAATTAAACCTAATAATATTGTATTTATGGTGAGTTTAGTATTATTAGTAATAGGTGGTTTAGTAGGGATGCTTGGTAGTGTAAAAGCAGTTAGAAAGTATTTGAAAATATGAAAAAGTTAATTATTATATCTCTTTTAATTATTTCAGCAATATTTGTACCAACGTTTACTGCAAATGCAGAAACATTAGGAAATTTAAAATCAAAACTTGCAAGTGAAAAGGCAGCAAAAGATGCTGCAAATCAAAAAAAATATAATACACAAAAACAAATTGATAGTTCTAATGCATCTGTAAATAATAAACAAACAGAAATAACAAATAATAATAAAAAAATTGAAGATTCAAAAAAACAAATCGACAATTTAAATAACGAAATTGCTGAAACAAAAGATAAGATAAAAAAAGTTCTAGTAGATGAAGAAATTTCATCATCTGATAATGCTTATTTAGAATATATTTTTGGGGCAACTAGCATATCAGATTTTATAATAAGAGTAAGTATTGGAAAACAAGTTACTGATTATAGTCACACACTAATAGGTGAATATGAAGGTAAAATAAAAGAAAATGAAAAATTACAAGATGATTTAGCAAAAAGGGAAGTTGAATTAAATAATCAAATTGCAGATTTAGAAAAACAAATTAGTTCACTAGGAGAGGATTTAAGTAAATATAATGAAGAATCTGTTTCACATGATGAAGAAATAAAAGCATTAGAAGAACGTATTAAATATTATACTTCGTTAGGATGTAAGGATACTCAACAATTATCATCATGTGTAAATTATAGCAATGTAATGAATGCAAGTGGTTTTATAAGACCTATTACAAAAGCAGTAGTAACTAGTGAATATCATTGGAGATTACATCCGACATTGGGTTATTATAGGCTTCATGCTGGAATTGATTTAGGTACTGCTGAAGGACAAGCAGTTTACCCAGCAGCAGCCGGAAAAGTAACAGTTATTATTAACAAAGGTTCATGTGGTGGAAATCAAGTATATATAACTCATAATATAAATGGTAAAAAATATACAACTGTATATATGCATTTACTATCATACACAGTAAGTGCTTCACAAGATGTAACAACGAACACAGTAATTGGATACTCTGGTGGTGCATCTACTTATTGGGATAAATGTTCAACTGGAGGACATTTACACTTTGGTATAGCAAGTGGATGGTATTGTGATGATAAAAGTATTTGTTATACAACATATAGTGGATGGGTTAATCGTTCGTTTAATCCAAGACAAATTCTTAATTTCCCATCATCATTCTCAACGAGATCATAAAAAAAGAATAGAAATCAAATTTAAATTTTCTATTCTTTTTATATTTCTCTCATTTTATCTGCATCTTTGTATGGATTATTTTTATCAATTTTATCTACAAATAAAATTCCATCTAAATGGTCAAGTTCATGTTGAAAAGCAATGGCAATGTCTTCTCTAACACGTATTTTAAATTTATTACCCTCAACATCATATGCTTCAACGGTTATTCTAGCATTTCTAGGTACAATTCCTTCAACATATCTATTAACACTTAAACATCCTTCACCTTCACCAACATATATTAATTCTTCACTACGAGATATAACTTTGGGATTAATTAAAGTATAGCGTTTAAAAGTACCATCTTCTAATTCTTCTGATATAACAAATATTCTTTTTAATATACCAATTTGTACAAAAGATAAACCCATACCTGCTCTTAAATTGTATTTTTCAATATATTCATCCATTTGGCTCATCTCTAAATATGTTAGAGAGTCGTCGATTAATTTTTTTAATTTGTCATCTAAAGGGAATGTAACATCTTTACTTTTTTGTCTTAAAATTTTATTAGATTCATCTAATATTTTAATATTTGGTAATTCCATAATACTTCACCTGCCAACGATATTTTAGCAAAAAAAATTAATTATTGCAAAAAAATATTAAAATTTGTTGTTAAAATTTAATTTATAATTTATAATTATTCTAGGTGGTTTTATGAAAGGTAGTTTTGTAGATAAAATTTTAAAGGTTTTGCTTATAAGTATATTTACTATAGAATTAGGAATATTAACTAGTTTTTATTTACTAACAAGTATGAAACCAGATAGATTTAATAATAATATAAAAACTAATGTAATAAAGTAATGGAGAGTGTAGTATGAAAAAAAATATTATAATAACAATAAGTCTAATAATTGTAGTAGCAGTGATGTCTCTAGTAATTATATATATGAAAACTGATGAACCAAAGCCAACATTAACGAATGATGAAATAAAATTTAAAAATGAATATGAATCTTTAAATGGAACTCTATATAAAGAAAATTATATTTTAAAAAATATAGAGGTAGATAATGATAATAATGTAGAATATATAAATGATGATGAATTGTTAGAATTGCTTACTAAAGGAACTAATGTAATATATATGGGATGGCCTGAATGTAATTGGTGTAGAACTGTAATACCGGTTTTAATAAATACTTTAAAAAGTAATGATATAAAAACATTATATTATTATAATTTAAAATCACTTAGAAATGCTTATGAAGAAGATAATGATATAAAAAAAGTAGAATTATATGAAAAAATAGTTGAAATATTAGGTGATGATATAGAAGCAACATATGAGGAAGATTCTTTAAAAGAAGGTAAGAAAAAATTATTAGCTCCAACAGTAATATTTATTAAAGATGGTAATTATATTGGTAGTCATGTAAGTACAGTACCAACTCATACTAATGCTAGTGATAATTTAACAGATGTAGAAACTAAAGAACTTAAAGGAATTTATCAAAGTTTTATTGATCAAATAAATCCAAATGTTTGTGTTGATGATGAAGGTTGTTAATTCCTTTTTTTGTATTAATTTAATTTTTTTATCATATATTATAGTATAGCAAATTTGACATTATTCACTTTTTTTGCTATAATTCTATATGTGTGGTGCATTATGCTAGTCATAAACACTATTTGAAGATGGGGCTAAAAATCCATCAATTGCATGATTGACACTTTGTATACTTGCTTTTTCTGCCCAAGTTAGGGTGGGTATATAATTTAAAATTTAAGGAAAATTGTAATGGCATACAATCAACCTCCTTTTATTACGTCGGTATTAAAAATAAGTGCATGTCGTGAGTGATTATATGGGATTTATAAAATGAAAATATAGTTGCAAAAGCGAATAAGAATAGGTTAGTTGTGTCAAGGAAAACTTCTAGCGTGTCAAGTTATAAGTTTTGAAGTGCGGACTAAGTGGTAATCGAGTAATTAAATAGGTGACTTTTAATTATTTCCCGTAAAGAGAAATCGCCCTAGGGTAACCGAAGGAGTGGAACTAGAGAAATTCAACTCGACCAAAGCCGTAAAATTAATTTATAATCTACCACGCAAAAATCCCAACTTTATATAGGAGAATCGATATGAAGAAAGATAACTGGATATATAAAGTTTTTTTAATGACTTTTTTTCTTTCAGTAATTTTTAGTTTTACATCAAATGTAATAACATCAAATGCTAATATTTTTGTAATGATACTAATAACATTCTTGGTAATAGTTATAGGTATAATTTTTGATATGATAGGTACTGCAACATTATCTAGTAATGAAGCTGCTTTTCATGCCAAATCATCAAGAAAAATTAAAGGTGCAAAGGAATCAATAAGTTTATTAAAAAACTCTGTAAAAGTAGCCAGTATATGTAATGATGTAATTGGTGATATATGTGGTATTATAAGTGGTGGAATGGGTGCCATGGTAGCATTATCACTATCAAATATAATTGGAAATACTACAATTTCATCTATATTAGTATCTGCAATTGTTTCATCTTTAACCGTAGGAGGTAAAGCAATATTTAAGACAGTTGCAATAAAAAAATGTGATGAAATAGTATTTTTAGTAGGAAAAATCAAAAGTGCAATAAAACTAAAGTAATTAGTTTTTTTCTTTGCTAGAAAGGTTATTATATGAATAAATTAAATATAAGTAATTTTAGTTTTAAAATGGAAGTAGATAATTCTTTATATGTAGTTTTATTGAATAATGAATTTAGTGCTATAAAAAGAATAAGTGATAGTAAAGATAAAAAAATTGTTGAAATAATATATATTGATAGGAATCAAATAACAACTTCTAAAACATCTTATAAAGATAATAAAAAACAAGTACATACTTTAACTAATTATGAAAAAGATGAACTTGTAGAAGATATATTTGAAAATATAAGTAATTTTAAAACAATTTCTGAAGTGGTTGATATAAATTATTTAAAGAATATTATAAAATCAAGTTATATAAATATAGTTGTTGCAAGTAATGATATTGGATTAAGTATGGTAAATACTTTGGCATTTAAGAATAATGATTATGCACTTGATATAGTTTCTTTAGATACTAAGAAAATTATAGGTAGAATAACAATTAAAGATAAAAATTGTTTTATGGATGTTTCAAGTGATATTAAAGATGAAGCATATTTATTATTTAATAAATATTTGTGTATGTTTAAAAATGAAGAATTAACAAATCAAAATAAAATAAAAAAGTTAAAAAATAATTCTAATTAATATTATAGAATTATTTTTTCATATATAAAAACATTTTTAGTAGATAAATAAAAATAGCAAATAAATATATTCATGTAAAAAGTGATGGTGATTATAAATTCTTATATTGTATAAATCTAACTTTCATTAAATATATTCGCATTTATAATGCATATCATTATATTTTATCTTTTGTTCTTTTATGAAAAAGTTCATGATATAATATAATTATTATAGGAGTTGAAATATGAAAAGAAGAACTATTGGTGTAATATTTATAATATTATTTTTTATGTTATTATTATTAGTTATATTTAATAATACTTTGTCTATTGATACTGTAATTCATAATTTTGTTTATCGTTTAAAATCAAATACACTTACAAATATTATGAAAATAATAACTTTTTTTGCTAGTGTAAAGTTTACTATATTTGTATCAATTATTATTTTAATAATAGGTATATTTAAGAGAAAAGTATTAATAATAGATTTAGTACTTTTAGGAGAAGAATTAATAAAAATTATAATAAAAAATATTGTTAGAAGACCTAGACCACTATATATGAAAGAAGTGATAGAAAAGTCATATTCTTTTCCTAGTGGTCATACTATGACTGCAACATTATTATATGGATTTATAATATATTTAATATTAAAGTCTGATATGAATAATATTTTAAAATATGTGATAGCTAGTTTATTATCTTTATTAATATTCTTGATAATATTTAGTAGAATATATTTAGGAGTACATTATTTTAGTGATTGTATAGGTGGTTTTTTATTATCATTAGGATATTTATTAATTATTATAGATTATATTGAAAGGAAAAAAATATTATGAAAGCATTAATAACAGGTGGAAACAGTGGTATTGGACGTGATATGGCAAAATATTTAAGTACTAAAGGTTATGATTTGATATTGGTAGGAAGAGACTTAAAATCTTTAGAAGAAATGAAAGAAAAGTGTAATACAAATGTTGAAATAATAGAATTAGATTTAAGTATAAAAGATAATGTATTTAATTTATATGAAAGAACAAAAAATGAAAATATAGATATTTTAATAAATAATGCTGGATTTGGCTTATTTGGTAATTTTTATGAAACGGACTTGAATAAGGAATTAAATATGATAAATGTTAATATAGTAGCAGTTCATATATTGACTAAATTATTTTTACAAGATTTTATAAAAAAAGATAAAGGGTATATATTAAATGTAGCGTCTTCAGCTGGATTTATGGCTGGACCAAAATTATCAACTTATTATGCAACAAAAAATTATTGTTTAAAAAGTACATTAGCAATATATGAAGAATTAAGACATATGAAATCTAATGTAAAAATATCTGTATTATGCCCAGGTCCAGTAGAAACAAACTTTAATAATGTAGCAGGTGGAAGTTTTAATACTAAAAGTGCAAGTAGTGAATATGTTGCAAAATATGCTATAGATAAAATGTTTAAGAATAAATTAATTATTGTTCCAACTTTAAAAATAAAGTTAGCAATATTTTTTACAAGATTTATTCCTACAAAGTTATTATTAAAAATTAATTATAATATACAGAATACTAAAGTTGTAAAATATAAGAATATGCATAAATAATTTGCATATTTTTATTTATTATGTTACTATATACATCATCAAAAGGGGAATGTTTATGGAAAAAATACTAGAAAAATATATGGATGAAGATGGTTATATTAGAGAATTAGATAAACTTACTGTTGAATTAATAAAATTGAATGATATAGATCTTGTTTTTGAAACTATTAAAAAAGTAAAAGACAATAATAAAATTATAATTAATAAATTGAAAGATGAAAATCGTAAGTTATCTCAATATAAAAAAGAAGATAATTATATATATACTGAAAAAAATTATAGATCTGTGCCTAGAATGCCTAAAAAGAAAGTTATAAAAACAGAAAAAGAAAAAATTGATATAAGTTTTTATACTGATTTTATTGATGAAAATAAGGATACTGATTTATATTTAGAAATATTGCCAGGAGATAATACAAAAGAAAGCTTAGCTATTATAGATAGAATATTAAGTCATTATTTAAAAGAAAAGGTATTATTAGAATATCTTATTGTAAGTGATAGTAATGTTGATGACTATATAGAAGAATTAACTATTATAGATAATATATTTAATGTAATAAAAGAATATAAAGAAGGGTTACTTGTATCAACAGATGTTAGTGAAAGTATAGATAATATTGTATATTATTGTGATAATGACGGTATCCCATATATTTATAAAGATATGGAAGATGAAGAAGAATCTTATGAATCAATTAAAGAATTAATGGAATCATTAAAAAATAGAACTTTTAAGAATTTGAAATCATTTACAGATAATGAAAAAATAAAAGGACTTTTTGAAGTAAGAAGTTTGAATAGTAATTGTAATAATAGGGTTTTATTTACTTTTTTGGGTAATCATAAAATTTGTGTTATTGGTGCTATTATTAATAAAAAAGAAACTAATAAAATATATAGAAGTAGATTACAAAAAAGATATCAGAATTATAAAAATAATATTGATAAGATAATTAGTGAATCTAGCGATAATTATATTAAGAAATTATTTAAAGGTGATAATAATGAATAAATTGATTGAAAGAATAGACTATTTAATTAATATTTTAGATAATACTAAATTTAAAGATGAAGAAAAATTAATGTATATAAATAAATTTAATTTTGATTGTTTAAATCTTTGTAAAGAGTCTCCAAGTGATATTTTTATGTTAGTGTATATTTGTACTAATTCATATAGTTTTGTTGATGCTTGTTATATTTTTGGTACTTTAAATAAGTATTTAAGTAATATTACGTGTGATGTTTATGATGATTTATGT
>CAKORH010000014.1 GCA_934101235.1 uncultured Bacilli bacterium
TAATGGCAGCATTTGCAGGAGAAAGTCAAGCAAGAAATAAATATACATATTATGCTAGTAAAGCAAAAAAAGATGGGTTTGAACAAATAGCAGAAATATTTTTAGAAACTGCTGAAAACGAAAAAGAACATGCTAAAATGTGGTTTAAAGAATTACATGGTGGCAGTGTACCTAGTACTAGTGAAAATTTATTAGATGCTGCAAATGGAGAAAATTTCGAATGGACTGATATGTATAAGGAATTTGCTCAAACTGCTCGTGAAGAAGGTTTTGAAAGAATTGCAAATTTATTTGAAGGTGTTGCAGAAATAGAAAAACATCATGAAGAAAGGTATAGAGCTTTATTAGATAATGTAAATAGTGAAATGGTATTTAGTAAAGATGGAGATAAAATTTGGCAATGTAGAAATTGTGGTCATATTTGTATAGGAAAAGAGGCTCCTAAAGTTTGTCCTGTTTGTAGTCATCCACAAAGTTATTTTGAAATTAAGAAAGAAAACTATTAATATAATTTGTTGATAAATTAATTTTTATCAACATTTTTGTTTTGTAAAATTAGCACAAATGATTGACAAGTGCTAATAAATGTTATATAACTAATTATAGGAGATGAAGTAAATGAAAAAAAGAGAATTTAAGAGTGAATCAAAAAGATTATTAGATTTGATGATAAATTCTATTTATACAAATAAAGATATATTTTTAAGGGAGTTAATTAGTAATGCAAGTGATGCTATAGATAAATTGTATTATAAAAGTTTAACTGATGAAAATATAAAAGTTAATAAGGATGATTTAGAAATCAATATTAATTTTGATAAAGATTTGAGAACTATTACAGTTAGTGATAATGGTTGTGGTATGACTGAAAGTGATTTAGAGAATAATTTAGGTACTATCGCTAAAAGCGGATCTTTGGCATTTAAACAAATGAATGAACTTAAAGATAAAAATATTGATATTATTGGACAATTTGGTGTAGGTTTTTATAGTGCATTTATGGTAGCAGATGAAATTACAGTTATTAGTAAATCATATGATAGTGAAGATGCTTATAGATGGAATTCTAAAGGTTTAGATGGTTATACACTAGAAAAATGTGATAAAAATTCAATTGGTACAGATATAATATTACATATTAAGGATAATACTGAAGATGATAATTATGATGATTATTTAACTGAATTTAAATTAAAAGATTTAATTAAGAAATACAGTGATTATATTAGATATCCTATTAAGATGGAAGTAACTCATAGTGAAAAACGTGATGATAGTGAAGAATATGAAACTGTAAAAGAAGTAGAAACTATTAATAGTATGGTTCCAATATGGAAAAAGAATAAACATGAAGTAAGTGAAGATGATTATAATCATTATTATACAGATACTTATTATGATTATGAAAATCCATTAAAAGTAATTAATACTAGTGTTGAAGGTGCTGTTAGCTATAAAGGTTTATTGTTTATACCTAGTCATGCTCCATATGATTTTTATACTAAAGAATATGAAAAAGGTTTAAGTTTATATTCTAATGGTGTATTAATTATGGATAAATGTAGTGAATTATTACCAGATTATTTTAGTTTTGTAAAAGGTGTTATAGATACAGAAGATGTTTCATTAAATATTAGTCGTGAAATGTTACAGAAGACTAAGGCTTTAAAAATTATTGCAAAAAATATAGAGACTAAAATTATTAAAGAATTAACAAATATGTTAAATGAAGATAGAGATAATTATAATAAATTCTTTAAAGTATTTGGTACAAATATAAAATTTGGTATTTATAATAATTATGGTGTTGATAAAGAAAAATTGCAAGATTTAATAATGTTTACATCATCTAAAACTAAAGAATTAATTACTTTAGATGAATATGTAAAAAATATGAAAGAAGATCAAAAAGATATTTACTATGTTAGTGGTGAAAGTATTGAAAAAATAGATATGTTACCTCAAATAGAACAAGTTAAAAATAAAGATTATGAAATATTATATTTAACTGACTATGTTGATGAATTTACTTTACAAGCATTGAGTGAATATAAAGATAAAAAGTTTAAAAATGTTTCTCAGGCAGATTTAGATTTAGATGATAATAAAGAAGAAATAAAGAAAGTTAATGAAGATAATAAAGATTTATTAACTATTATGAAAGATGCCATTGATGTTAATGAAGTAAGATTTACAAATAAATTAAAGACTCACCCAGTTTGTTTAACTAGTAAGGGTAATATTTCTGTAGAAATGCAAAAAGTCATTAATTCAATGCCAGGAGATGAAAGTATTAATGCAAAAATTGTATTAGAAATTAATGAAAATCATCCTATAGCAGAAAAATTAAAAGATTTATATAAGAATGATAAAGTTGAGTTTAAGAAATATAGTAAAATATTATATAGTGAAGCAAAATTAATTGAAGGTTTAAGTATAGATAATCCTACAGAAATAAGTAATTTAATTTGTGATATTATGTCTAAATAATTTAATAATATAAAAAACAAACAAATCGCAAAATTGTTTGTTTTTTTATATACTAAAATTTTTAATTATTGGTGTTCTATCTTGTAAAAAAATATTAAATATTATATACTTTAACTAAAGTAGAGGATTGGTAAGTATGAAAGATAATAAGGTTAATGTTGATTTGCTTGTTCCTAGTATTGGTGAAAAATTTAATTTATTTATACCAGTAAATAAATCAGTTGGAGAAATAATAGTTATATTAAACAATACAATAAATGAAATTACAGGTTATTTTCCTCAAAATAAATATTTATCAATTCTAGATGTTCTAGAAAACAAAATATATGATTATAATCAAATGTTAATAAATACAGGTATTAAAAATGGTTCTGTATTAGCATTAATTTAGTGGGTGATTTTTATGAGATTGGTATTAGAAGGATCTGATTATTTATGTGTTACTAAATTACCGCATGAAATAAAAGGTAATTATTGGGTAATAGATAATACATCAAAAAATTTATTAAATGTTATTTCTCTCAATGGCAAATGGTATTTGAATAGTAATATAGAAATAAAAATAAGTAAAAGTATTATAGATGATAAGTTAAGTAATATTAATTATATTGATTCTATGGAATTAAATGAAAACAGTTACTATTATATTACTAATATAATGACTAAAGAAAAATATATTTTATATACTTTGCCTAGTTTAGAGTATTTTGAAAATTTTATAATTGATTATAATCAAAATAATAATATTTTAATAGGTAAAGGTAATAAATGTGATATTATTATTAATAATGAATTTTTTAGTGATAAGCAAATTAGTATAGAATTGGATAAAAAAACTAATAGTATTTTACATAAAAATTTAGATATAAAAAATAATTTATTTGTTAATAATAATATAATTAGGGAAATATATTTAGCTAGTGGAGATATTATTTTTTTAGGTGGGATTTATATTTATTATTTTGGTAATTTATTATTAATTAGTAATAATAAAAAAGATTTATCTTTTAATTCTTTAAGAATAAGTAAAAGAATTATTAATGAAAATCCATTAATAGATTATTCTAATTATGATGATAAAGATATAAAGTTTTTTGATAAAGATAAATTTTATCAAAGACCTCCAAGATTTAAAAGAGGAATTGAAAAGAAAATTTTTCAAATAGATGCTCCTACTCAAAAAGAAAATCAAGAGGAACTACCATTAATATTTACAGTGGCACCAATGTTAACTATGGGAATGATGAGTTTAGTTACTGGTGTTCAATCTCTTCAAAAAGTTTTAGAGGGTAAAAGTACAATAAAAGAAGAATTTACATCACTTTTGATGTGTGGTTGTATGTTACTTGCTATGATTGTTTTTCCTTTATTTCAAAATTTTTATATAAAAATAAAAAGGAAACAAAAAGAACGTAAGCGAAGAAGAAAATATAAAAAATATATTGATAAAAAACATGATGAAATATATACTGAAATAAATTATCAAAAACAAGTTTTAATAGAAGATAATCTTCCTTTGGATAAGGTGAAAGATATTATTTTTAAATATTCAAGAAATTTGTGGGAAAGAAAGATAGAACATAGTGACTTTTTAGATTTAAGATTGGGAATTGGTACTAAAAAACCTAATATAGAAATAAAATATCCTGAAGAACATTTTTCTTTAGAAGAAGATGATTTAGAAGATATAATAAAAGATTTAGTTAATGAAAGTAAGGATATAGTTGATGTTCCTATAACTTTAAATTTTAGAGATAATAATAAAGTAGGAATTATTGGAGAAAAAAATATACTGAATAAATTTTATGATAATTTAATGTTACAAATTATGGCATATCATGGTTATGATATGTTAAGATTAATAGTTTTGACAAATGATGCTAATAAATATTATTGGGATAAATTTAAAAATCTACCATATTTGTGGAATAACGAAAAAAGTATTAGATTTTATGCATCTAATAAAGATGATATTAATAAAATTACTAGTTTTTTAATGGAAGAATATAATTATAGAAAAGAATTTGTTAAGAATGAAGAAAATGTAAAATTTTCTCCATATTATTTAATAATGACAGATGATATTGCTTTTATAAAAAATAATGTTTTTATTAGGGAAATATTAAAATCAAATAATAATCTTGGTTATAGTATTGTAATGTCAGTTAATAAATTAGATTTACTTCCTAATGAATGCAGTATGTTTATAAATGTTGATAAAGATAGTAGTGGCATATTTACTAATAATATGACTATGGAAAATCAAATTAGTTTTGTACCAGATTTAGTGAATTTTTCTTTAAGAAATTGCATTACTAATATTAGTAATGTGCCTATTGATATTAATAGTGGGAAGTTTGTTTTACCTAAAAAATATAGTTTTTTGGAGATGTTTGATGTAGGAAATGTTAAACAATTAAATATTTTAAATAGATGGAAAACAAACAATATTATAAATTCTTTGGAAACTCCTGTTGGTATAGATGAGCAAGGTGAATTATTTAAAGTAGATTTACATGAAAAAGCACATGGACCACATGGATTAGTAGCTGGTATGACAGGTAGTGGTAAATCTGAATGGATTATAACATATATATTATCTATGGCTGTTAATTATAGTCCATTAGAAGTACAATTTGTACTAATAGATTATAAAGGTGGAGGATTAGCGTTAACTTTTGATAATCAAGAATTAGGTATAAAATTACCTCATGTTGTTGGAACAATTACTAATTTAGATATTATCGAAATAAAGAGAAGTTTAGCAAGTATTGAAAGTGAATTAAAACGTAGACAAACAATGTTTAAAATAGCTCGTGAAGAATTAAATGAAAGCAGTATGGATATATATAAATATCAAGAGTTGTATAGAGAAGGAAAGTTAAAGGAACCTATGAGTCATTTATTTATTATAAGTGATGAATTTGCTGAATTGAAATCACAGCAACCTGAATTTATGGATGAATTGATAAGTACTGCACGTATTGGACGTAGTTTGGGTGTTCATTTAATTTTGGCAACACAAAAACCTAGTGGTGTAGTAGATGATCAAATATGGAGTAATTCTAAATTTAAAGTTTGTTTGAAAGTACAAGATAAAAGTGATTCTAATGATATGTTAAAATGTCCAGATGCAGCAATGTTAAAAGATACTGGAAGATTTTATTTTCAAGTTGGATATAATGAGTTTTTTGCTTTAGGACAATGTGCTTATGCTGGTATGCCTTATTATGAGAGTGATAAAAAAGTTAATTTAGTTGATTCTACAATTGATTTTGTAGATGAAATTGGTGAAATTATAAAAAAAGGTGATATAGAAAAAAATAATACTCAATTTGTTTTTAAAGGTGAAGAGTTACCAAATATATTAAATTATATTATTGATGTTACTAAAAAAGAAAATTTATATATTAAACCATTATGGTTAACTAGAATACCCAATTTAATATATATTGATAAATTAAAAGATAAATATAAGTGGAATAAAGAAAATTATATATTAAATCCAGTTATAGGAGAATACGATTATCCTAGTAAACAAAAACAAGATATATTATCATTACCTTTAACTAAAGATGGTAATTTAATATTATATGGATCTAGTGGAAGTGGTAAAGAAAATTTTTTAACTACTTTAGTTTATTCTTTGATATCTACGTATAATATTTTTGAAGTAAATATTTATATTTTAGATTTTGGTAGCGAGGTCTTAAATAATTTTGAAGCTGCTCCACATGTAGGTGATATAATTCATTCTGGTGATGATGAAAAAATTGAAAATGTATTCAAATTTATTAATAATGAAATTAAGAATAGAAAAAAGAAGTTTGTGTCTTTTAATGGAAATTATTTAGATTATATAAATGGTACTGGAGAAAAAATTCCTAATATTATTGTTATAATAAATTCTTTTGAAGTTTTTTCTGATTTATATGAATCTTATGTTGATAATATAGTAGAACTTTCTAGAGATTCAAATAGATATGGAATATACTTTATTATAAGTACTAATAGCACGAATGGTGTAAAAACTAAAGTTGTACAAAATTTTAAATTAAAAATATCTTTGCAAATGATTGATGAGATGGATTATAAAGTTATTTTAGGTAATACAAATGGTATTATTCCTTCAAAAACGTTTGGGAGAGGTTTGATTAAATTAGATAATATAGTAGAATTTCAAACGGCATATGCTTTTCCAAAAGAAACATTATATGATAATATAAAACAATTTTGTATAAAATTATTTATGCAATATAAAATGAAAGCTAGAAATATACCTGTTTTGCCAGAAACAGTAAGTTTTAAAGATATAAATATAAATAATACTGATATTAATAATATACCTGTTGGTTTAATAAAAAAAAGTTTGGGAATTGCAAGTTTAAAATTAGAAAATTTCTTGAGTTATTTGATTGGTGCTAGAAATTTTGAGGATTTAATATCTTTTATAGATAAACTTTTATTCATATTAAATAATAGTAATACTTTTAGTACATTTGTATTTGATTCACAGTTTATTTATGAGGAAAATAAGTATAACAATATTGTATATTCTAATAATAATTTTGGAAAACTATTGAATAAAATAAGTGATTATTCGAATCAAATTGATGAAGTATTAAAAAAGAATTCTGATAATAAAAAATCTATTAGAAATGTAAAACATGTTATTTGTGTAGTATTGGGGTTAGAAAAATTTATAAAATCTTTGAATGATGAAGATAAAAAAATATTTGAAAATATAATAAATAAATCGAAGGATAGCTACAAGATACATTTTATTTTTGTTGATTCAGCTAATAGTTTTAAGAAAAATGAATATGAAATGTGGTATAAAGATTCTGTTGATTCCAGTAATGGTTTATGGATTGGTGATGGATTTGCAGAACAATATGTTATTAAACCTACAAAATTAATTCAATCTTATTATGATTTAATAGGTAATAATTATGGATATATGGTAACTAATGGAAATGTCGATTTCATTAAAATTATAGAAAAAGAGTAAATAAAAAGTAAATTTATTTATAATTTATTGCATGAAAATATTTAATATTATACAATTTATTTAGAGTAAAAGACGTACTCATTTAACAATTGTATTTATTAAGGAGGATTTGATTTTATGAATATTAATGTTAGAAATTTAGATTTGGGTTATAATCAATGCGAAGGTTTAAACACACTTTCTAAAACTAGTGGAGAAAACATTATTAGTAATTTAGGAACTGATATAACTAATTTGAAAGCACATTGGGTTGGTAACGATGCAACTGAGCATATTAATAACTTAATTAAAGTATATAATGCTTTAGTTGCTGTTGTTACTGATGCCAAAAGTGTTACATCTGCTGCAGGTAATGCTATAATAGCTATTCAAGAAGTAAGGAGAAGTAATGGAGGAAGTGGACCAGTAGGTGAACCATTATCTAATGAAGCACCTAATTCAATGAGTATTCCTAATAATGAAATAACTACTGAATATAGATGTGAACCTGCTGCTAGAAGTGATTATACACAATTAGTTCAAATTTGTTCTGATTTTATGAGTTTTAAAAATAATTTTCAATCACAAAAGGATGAGTTGTTGTCAAATTGGACTGCAGGTGCTAATAGAGAAAATGCTGTAAGATGTTTTGATGATTTTATGAGTAATACAGAAACTTATAATAAATATTTGGCTGAGGCTAGAGATAATTTAGAGATTGCAGTTAATAATTTATCACAACTATAATAAAAGTGGTTCAATTAAAAAGCAAATAAATTTGATTTAGTTTATTTGTTTTTATTTTAAATATAGGAGGAAAATTTAATTATGAAAGAAAAAAAATATGATAAGTTTTTGCCTTTAGGTAGTATAGTTTTATTAAAGGGTGCTACAAAAAGATTAATGATAACTGGATTTTGTGTAACTCCAAATGATAATAAAAATGTAATATATGATTATAGTGGTTGTTTATATCCTGAAGGTATAATATTAACAGATCAAGTTGCATTATTTAATCATGATCAAATTGATAAAATTTATATGATTGGTTATTCTGATGAAGAAGAAAAAGAATTTAAAACAAAGTTAGTTAGTGCTTTAAATGATAATCAAAGAATTAATAATGGCTAGTTTTGATTATTATAGTCAAATGTGTAGTTATTCAAAAAGTAAGAGATTTAAAGAAGAAAAAAAGGTTATAAAATTTATATTGTTTATAATCTTTTTTTATGATATGCAAATAAATATAATTTTAACTATTTTTTCTTGTTTATTATTTATTATTATGTTAAATTATTTTTGGTGATTATTTATGCTTAGAGTAAGTAATTTGGAATTAAGATTTACAACTAAAGTTTTATTTCAAAATGTTAATTTAGAATTTAATGGAAATAATTGTTATGGAATTATAGGAGCAAATGGTGCTGGAAAGAGTACTTTTTTA
The DNA here is from genome assembly GCA_934101235.1 of uncultured Bacilli bacterium. GTDB lineage: Bacteria > Bacillota_I > Bacilli_A > RF39 > UBA660 > UMGS1124. Next base: position 8,925 of record CAKORH010000014.1, read on the forward strand.
AAGATTATAGATGGTAGAATAGAACCTACTAAGGGTGAAGTTATTGTAGGTAAAGATGAAAGAATATCTACTTTAGTTCAAAATCATAATGAATATGATGAATATACAGTTATTGATACAGTTATAATGGGAAATAAAGAATTATATTCAATAATGTTAGAAAAAGATAGACTTTATAGCAAAGAAAATTTTACAAATGAAGATGGTATGAGAGTTGCCATGCTAGAAGAAAAATTTTTATATATGAATGGTTGGGATGCTCCAAGTGAAGCTGAAAAACTATTAGATGGTCTTGGAGTAGATAAAAATGACTATAATAAAAAAATGGGCGAATTAAAAGATTCTGTAAAAGTAAAAGTTCTTCTTGCAAGTGCACTATTTGGCAATCCGGATATATTATTATTGGATGAACCTACTAATGGTTTAGATATTAAAAGTAAAATGTGGTTAGAAGAGTTTTTAATTAATTTTGATAATACTATATTAGTGGTTAGTCATGATAGAGCATTTTTGAATAAAGTCTGTACTCATATAGTTGATATTGATTATGAGAAAATTACTATGTTTTTAGGAAATTATGATTTTTGGTATAAATCAAGTCAATTAATTCAACAACAAATGAAGGACTCTAATAAGAAAAAAGAAGAGAAGATAAAAGAATTAGAAGACTTTATACGTAGATTTAGTGCTAATGCTAGTAAAAGTAAACAAGCTACTAGTAGAAAGAAAGCTTTAGAAAAAATTCAACTGGATGATATTAAACCTAGTAGTAGAAAATACCCTTATATAAATTTTGATATGGAAAGAGCTTTAGGAAATGATGTTATTATAGTTGATAATGTTTCTTATAAAGATATATTAAAGAATGTGAGATTTGTTATAAGAAAGAATGATAAGATTGCATTAATAGGTAATAATGAAATAGCAAAAACTACATTATTTAACATTATTAATGGTAATATTAAACCTGATAGGGGTGAAATAAAAATTGGTTCAACAGTAAAAATTTCATATTTTGAAAAAAATCATGATAAATATTTTTTAAATAATTTAGATATGATGAGTTGGTTAAGACAATACAGTGACAGTACAGATGACACTTTTATTCGTGGCTTTTTAGGAAGAATGTTATTTTCTGGAGAAGAAGTATTTAAAAAAATAAATGTATTAAGTGGTGGAGAGAAAGTTAGATTAATGTTTTCTAAAGTTATGTTAAATCATGGTAATGTTTTATTATTAGATGAGCCTACTAATCATTTAGATATGGAAAGTATTACATCCTTGAATGAAGGACTAGAGAGATATAAAAGTAGTATTTTGATTTCTACTTTTGATGAAGAAATTATTAATACAGTTTGTAATAGACTTATAGAAATAAAAAAAGATGGTACTATTAGAGATAAAGAAATTAGTTATAGTGAATATGTTCAAAAATTTGGAATTGATATGTAATTTGACATTATTTTCTTACTAATATATAATCTTTTTTAGTTTGGGGTGAATTGTTTGAAAGAAATTATATTTGATACTTTAATTGATGGAGTTAAATTATTACCTTTCTTATTTTTTGCATTTTTAATAATTGAGTTAATTGAACATAAATTTGATGAAAAAACTAAAAAAATTATTACTAAATCTGGTAAATATGGACCTATTATAGGTAGTTTACTTGGTTTAGTTCCTCAATGTGGTTTTTCTGTAGTTGCAGCAAATTTATATATAACACGTGTTATTTCATTAGGAACTATGTTTTCTATTTATTTAGCAACTAGTGATGAAATGATACCAATTATGATAAGTCATAATGTTAGTATAAAGGTTATTGTAACTATTTTAATTATTAAATTAATTAGTGGTATGTTTTTTGGATTTATTATAGATAGATTATTTTTTAGAAAAACAAATAGTAATTATAATTATGAAATATGTGATAAAGAACATTGTGATTGTAAACATAGTATATTTATTTCTAGTTTAAAACATACTTTTAAAACTTTTATCTTTATAATATTAGTTAGTTTTGTTTTAAATGTTGTTATGGAATATTTTGGTAGTAAATTAGTAAGTAATATATTTATGAAAAATAGTTTGTTTGGACCTTTTATTGGATCATTAATAGGTTTAATACCTAATTGTGCTTCAAGTGTTATTCTTACAGAATTATTTTTACAAAATATTATAAATTTTGGTACATGTATTGCTGGATTAGTATCAGGTTGTGGTATTGCGCTTGTTGTTTTATTTAAAACTAATAAAAATATAAAAGAAAATTTATTTATATTATTAAGTTTATATTTGATAGGAGTACTAGTAGGTATAATTGTTAATTTAATGGGTATTATAATATAGTACTCTATTTTTTTATATAAAATTAGCACTTATACTTGACAGGTGCTAAAATAGTGGTATAATTATAATTGTGAAAGGAAGAGAGATATATGAGTTTAATACCTAGAAAGTATTATTTAGAAGATTTTTTTGAAGATTTTGCAAATTCTAAGGAGACAGTAATGAAATGTGATATTTATGAGAAAGATGGTAAATGTAATATTGAAATAGATGTACCAGGATTTGATAAAAAAGATATTAATATAGAATGTAAAAATGGTTATTTAACTATAACTGCTAAAAAGGAAGAAAAACATGATGATAAAGATAAAAACTATATTAGAAAAGAAAGAAGTTATGGTGAATATAGTAGATCATTCTATGTTGGAGATGTAGACACTGATTTAATTAATGCTAAATTTAATAATGGTACATTATGTATTACTGTTCCTAAAGAAGAAAAACAAGATAACAAAGCAATCATAGAAATTGGAGATTAATTTAATCTCTTTTTTTATACAATTTTAAAAAATTTGTTTGTTATTTCTGTTAATTATTTTATAATTTTAAAAAAATGTATTATAATCATATTAGGTGATGTAAATGAAATCTTGTGTAATTATTTATAATCCTAATAGTGGGAAAACAATGAAGGAAGAACATTTGAAGGCTGCAAAGTCTATATTAACTGAATATGGTTATAATTTAAAAATTATTCCTACTCAATATAGAGGACATGCAAAAGAAATAGTTAGTCATATTGATAAATGTGATTTGGTTATTAGTGTTGGCGGAGATGGTACATTTAATGAAGTAGTAACGGGTAATATGCAAAGAAGTGAAAGATTAATAGTTGCAAATATTCCTATTGGTACTACAAATGATGTTGGAACTATGTTTGGT
>CAKORH010000015.1 GCA_934101235.1 uncultured Bacilli bacterium
ATATGTTATATTTGACCCTGATGCTGATGGTTCTCCTTTTGATACATTTAATGTTGTTTGTTTTGTTTCACTATTATTTCTATTTTTTATTGTTATCTTATGTGTATCTGGTTCTATCCCTATAAACTTATAATTACCATCTACTATTTCACTTGTTTGTTCTTTACTATTTATTACTACATAATCATTTTCACTTGAATTTGTTACTGTTCCTTTTATTGTTAATGCATTTGTTCCAAATATATCTAATTTTGCTTCTATTTTACTTCCCATATCTATACTTTGGTCTACATTCATCTCTTTATATTCTACTTCTATTATATATGTTTGTATTTCTTTTGCATCTATTTGGTTTTCTATTATATATGTATTTTCACTTGGAAATGTTGTTCCTTCTTCTATTCCATTACATGTTTTATTTGTTACACTACTTGTACATGTTACTTTATATTTTAAATCATCTTTTCTAGTTAGTGTATTTACTAAATTTACTAATCCTACGCTATAACTACTTACATTATTATCTCCAGTATTTGTTACTGTAAATGTTTTAGTTCCTAGTGTTGTTCCTGGCATTATATTTGTTCCTGTTATTACATCATTATTATCACTATATGTTAATTCTAATTTTGATGTAGATAGTGATATTGATTTATCACTAGTATTTCCATTTATTCTAGTTAAATAATATCCATATGTTAATCCTATTAGTGTTAAACTAATTATACATATTCCTACAATACTTATGATTATTTTATTTTTTCTACTCATACATATACTCCTTTAACATTAAAAAATTTATATAATTATTAACCCCCCGAACGAACTTTTGTTCGAGAGAGAATTAGGCTATATAATTTTGTGCTTTTATAAAATATTTTTTTAATTGCGAATTATTTTGTACAAAATAATTCTTATCTTGAGTAGCTTTCTACTCTACTTATATCTTATCAAATAATTTTATTGTTTTCAAGCTTCTATTTTTATTTTATATTTGATTTAGTCAGATTATTATTTTATTAAACATAATTAATTATTGATAGTTAAAAAAGATAACATTTTTAAATATTTATGTTATCTTTTTTGTTTTTTATTGTTTCTTTAACTAAGTCGATGAATTTATTTTTTTCTAATGTAGTTGTTTCTTTTTTACCATGAGTTCTATAACTAATTGTATTATCTTTTAATTCATTATCACCTAAAATTAAAGTTAGAGGTATTTTATTTGTTTGACTTTCTCTCATTTTATAACTTAGTTTTTCGTCTCTATCATCTAATTCTACTCTTATATTATTATCTTTTAGTAAGTTATATATTTCTTTTGCATAATTCAAATGATATTCGTTATTTACTGGAATTATATTAACTTGTGTTGGAGATAACCATAATGGTAGATTACCTTTTGTTTCTTCTAAAATGAATGCCATAAATCTATCTAGTGAGCCTAATATTGCTCTATGTAGTACTACAGGAGTTTTCTTTTCACCGTCTTTGTCTACATATTTTAAATCGAATTTTGCTGGCAGGCAGAAATCTAATTGACATGTAGATAATGTATATTCTGCTCCTACTGCAGGGCGAACATTAACATCTAATTTAGGACCATAGAAAGCAGCCTCTCCTATTTCTTCAGTATATGCTATACCTAAATCGTTTAAAACGTTTCTTAGTTCGCTTTCTGCTCTGTCCCACATATCATCATCTGGATAATATTTTTCTTTGTCTTCTTTATCTCTAAGAGATAATACACATCTATAATCAGTTATATTAAAGTCTTTATATACATCAAATATTAAATCTACAACACTCTTAAATTCAGATTCTATTTGTTCAGGTGTAACAAATAAATGAGCATCATTTTGACAAAAATGTCTTCCTCTTTCTATTCCTTTTAAAGCGCCACTTGCTTCAAATCTAAAATCGTGTGCTATTTCACCTATTCTTATTGGTAAATCTTTATATGAATGTAGTTTATTTGAATATATCATCATATGATGAGGACAATTCATTGGACGAAGTACAAATTCTTCATCTTCTACTTTCATCATAGGGAACATATTTTCTTTGTAATGATCCCAATGTCCTGAAGTTTTATATAAATCTACTGTTCCTATACATGGTGTCATAACATGTTTATATCCTAGATTTATTTCTTTATTTCTAATATAATTTTCTAATTCTTGCCAAATAATGTAACCGTTTGGTAAAAACATTGGCATACCTTTACCTACTAAGTCATGAGTCATAAATATGTCTAAATCTTTACCTATTTTTCTATGATCTCTTTCTTTAGCATCTTCTAATTCTTTTAAATAATTATTTAAATCTTCTTCAGTTTCAAAACATACTCCGTATATTCTTTGAAGCATTTTATTTTTTGCATCACCTTTCCAGTATGCACCTGAGTGTTTAAGAAGTTTAAAATATTTTATTTGTTTAGTTGTTTCAACATGTGGCCCACGACATAAATCTGTAAAATCTCCTTGGCTATAACATGAGATAACTGTATCATTTTCATTCATTCTAGATATTAAATCTATTTTATATGGATCATTTTTAAATTTTTCTAATGCTTCTTCTTTACTTATTTCTTGTCTATATATTCTTTTATTATCTTTAGAACATTTTTTCATTTCTTTTTCTATCAATACTAAATCTTCATCAGTTAATGTTTTATCTCCTAAATCAATATCATAGTAAAAACCTTCTTCTATTACTGGTCCTACCCAAAATTTTGCATCACTATATAAATGACTTACTGCTTGTGCTAATAAGTGTGCACAAGAATGGTTAAGTATATTTAATTTTTCATTTTCTTTAATATTTATCATAAATTCATTCCTCTTTCTTTATTTTTTTCATATAATTCTATTTTTATATTTTCTCTTATTATTTTTTTTCTTGTTTGCTTTATTAAATTATATATTTCAGACAATTTTTGTTCATCTCTTTTAAATTCAATTTGTAAATTTAACAATTCAAGTAATTTATTTTCTAATAAATCCTTATTTTTTAATGCTTCTTTATATTCTTCTAAAGTTATATTTTTATCTATTTCCATTTTATCCCTCCAAAATAAAAAAAGGATAGTCCAAAGGAGTGCATATGCACAGGTACCATCCTAATATACTTAATTTAAATAACGGTATTAACCGGGATTTATTAAATCCTCTAAAAAGTAGTAATTAATAAGTTTTTTATTCATTTACACCAACCATGAACTCTCTTTAAAAAAATTCTTATTAATCATGTCTTTTATCACTGATTTACGTAATCTATATTATCATAAGATATATATATTTGCAATATACTATTTACAGAATTTAACATTTCCTATAACTTCTAATATATTTAATATACCATTTATTGTAAAGAAGAAACCTAATACCATTACTTGATTAGTAATTCCTTTATATAAATTAGTTATTGTTAAGAAACCTAATAGTATAAATAAACTCATTGAAAATATATTAATAAATACACTATAATTCATTTTGTTACGTAGGTCTTCTATTCTTATTAATTTAATAATTAACATAATTACCATCCATCCAATTAGAGTAATTGTTAATACTAAGTTTGATGGTTCATCCATATATTTTAATCCACTTACACTTGCTATTAAGCATGCTAATGAAATATATAATGAATTCATTCCAGTTTGATTTTTAGTTAATAAATAATTTGTAAATTCTAAACCAAAATATAGTAACATAATTACATAAAATATTTCACATCCATCTATAAAAGATATACTGCGTTCAAAAAAGAATGATACTCCTAATAATAGAGTTAATATTGATGTAATTATTAAAATTATATTTTTATTTTTTACTTCGTTTTTTGTTAAATTTTTCATATTATCACCTATATTAATATTAAATTAATTTATTAAAAAAGTCAATTATTGATATTATATTTATATTATTATATTATATAAATGAAAGGAGTATTATTTATGATATTAGGAATTATTATTTTATTTTTTATCACTATGGTTTTATTAACATCTATAAGACAAATTAACGAATATGAAAGAGGTATATTATTTAGATTTGGTAAGTTTAAAAAGATATTAAATCCTGGATGGAATTTAGTTTTACCTATAATTGAATATGCTAAAAAAGTAGATATAAGAACTAAAGTTACTGATGTACCTGAACAAGATGCAATAACAAAAGATAATGTTTCTATAAGAATAAATGCAGTTATTTATTATAAGATTTTTGATGCTAGTAAGGCTGTTATTGCAGTAGAAAATTTTCATTATGCAGTTAGTCAACTTGCTCAAACTACTATGCGTAATGCAGTTGGTTCTGTAAGTTTAGATGAGCTTTTAAGTGAAAGAGACAAAATATCTGGCGAAATTTGTAAAATAATTGACGAAGCAACTGATCCTTGGGGAATTGAAGTAGAAAATGTTGAATTAAAAGATATTAAATTACCTCAAGAAATGGAAAGAGTTATTGCAAGAAATGCTGAAGCTGAACGTGAAAAGAAAGCGGTTATTACTAAGTCTACAGGTGAAGTTGAAGCAGCTAAAAATTTAAAGGAAGCTGCTCAAATAATGGCTTCTTCTCCAGGAGCATTACATTTAAGAACTTTATCAACTTTAAATGATATTTCAAGCGATCAATCAAACACAATTGTATTTGCTATTCCGCTTGAAGTTTTAAGAGCATTTGAAAGTAATAAAACTGAAGAATTGGTAAAAAAGATTACTAAAAAGGAAAAATAATTCCTTTTTTTATTTTGATAAATTTATAATAAAATATATATAAACATATACTTTAAAGAGGAAAAGGTATGAATAATAATTCTTTTGAGGAATTTACCAATCAAGATTTTAGCGGACTTTCTAATTGGATTAATAAGTTAAATCCATATGAGTTCGCTTTATCTGGTGTAATTGCTGCTTTTATAATTGCACAACCTTTAAATGCTAATCAACAGAATTCTATTGGTAATTACTTAGAAGAAGTTGGACAAATTTTACTTACTATTGCTGCTCAAAAAATTACTGTAAGTCAGGCTAAAAATAATAAAAATAATATTGATGATGACTTTGATGAACTTAATAATGGAAATAATAATAACTATAATTCTGAAATTGAAAATTTAAGAAATGAGATTGAAAGATTAAAAAGAGAAATATATAAATAACTAACAAAAATTTCCAAAAATATTTAACGAACATATGTTTACATATTGATGCTTTTGTTTTATAATATTATTGGTGAAGAAAATATGACTATAAAAGAAAAACTTATAATACTTGCAGATAGCGCTAAATATGATGCTTCATGTTCTTCTAGTGGATCTAACAGAAAAAATGAAAATGGTCTAGGTAATGCTCATATGTCTGGTATATGTCACTCTTTTAGTAGTGATGGAAGATGTATATCTTTACTTAAAATATTGATGACTAATTGTTGTATATATGATTGTAAGTATTGTATTAATAGAAAATGTAATAATGTTAAACGTGCAATTTTTACTCCAGAAGAAATATGTAATATAACAATTAATTTTTATAAACGTAATTATATTGAAGGTTTATTTTTATCTTCTGGTATTATAAAAAATCCAGATTATACAATGGAATTATTAATTGAAACTATAAGTTTACTTAGAAATAAGTATAAGTTTGGTGGATATATTCATGCTAAAGCAATACCTGGAGCTAGTAATTATTTAATAAAGAAATTAGGTTTATTATGTGATAGATTAAGTGCAAATATTGAACTACCTACAGAAAATGGATTAAAACTACTTGCTCCAAATAAAAATTCTAAAAATGTATCTAAAATTATGGATTACGTTAAAAATAATAAGTCCCGTTCATTTGTTCCTGCTGGTCAAAGTACACAAATGATTATAGGTGCAACAAAAGAAACTGATTTAGATATTTTAACTAAGAGTGAAAGTATGTATAATAATTATAATTTAAAAAGAGTATTTTATTCAGCGTATGTATCAGTAAATAAAGATACACTACTACCCTCTTTAAAATTACCACCTCTTAAAAGAGAAAATAGACTTTATCAAGCTGATTGGTTACTTAGATATTATGGATTCAAAGTTAATGATTTATTAAATATAGATAATCCTAATTTTAATGTCTTAGTAGATCCTAAAGCAAATTGGGCATTAAATCATTTAGAGGAATTTCCTAAAGAAATAAATACATGTTCTTATTATGACTTACTTAAAATACCTGGTATAGGTGTAACTACTGCAAAAAGAATTATAAAATCTAGAAAAATGTTTACTATAACTTTTAATGATTTAAAGAAAATGGGCTGTGTATTAAAACGTGCACAATATTTTATAACTTGTAATAATAAATTCTATATTAATTCTAACTTACTTAAAAAGGGTTTTATAGAAGCAAACTTAGTAATAAGTGATAAAGATAAAAGTACTACTAATATTAATCAATTGAGTTTATTTAATGAATAATATATATATTTATAATGATTCTTTTAATAGTCTTTTATCTTTGATATATGAATTAAGTATAAATAAAATAAAACCTTATAATATAAAGAATACAACATATAATAAATCATTATTTGATAATTTAATATATTTAAATATTGATTATGATGATATATATATTAAATTTATAAATAAAAGTAGTATATTATTTAATTATTTATATATTTTATATTTATCTAATGATATTAATAAAGAAATTATAATGTATTATTTCTATATAAATTATTTAAAATATGGTGATAAAGTATTTTATTTAAGAAATTTAAAATGTGTAAGTGAAACTTTAAGAATTAATAAGTATGTTAGAGGAGAATGTCATAAGTTTAAGGGATTTACTAGATTTAAAGAGTTACATAATGGTGTTTTATATGCAACTATTAATCCTACAAATAATATTTTGGATTTACTTAGTAATCATTTTAAAACAAGATTAAAAAATGAGTATTGGATTATAAAAGATGTTAGTAGACATATATTAAGTATTTATAATAAAAAAGATTATATAATAATTGATGAAAGTAATTTAGAAGTTGATTTAAGAGTTAGTAGTAATGAAGAAATGTATCAAGATTTATGGAAGAATTTTTATAATACTATTGGTATAAAATCAAGGCGTAATGATAGATGTAGAATGAATTTTATGCCTAAAAAATATTGGAAATATATATTAGAAGTGAGTGATGAAAATTGAAAAAAATAGTTAGTGGTAATGAATTATATAATTATATGTGTGAAGCGGTTAATATGTTAGCAGATACTGTAAAGACTACGTTGGGTCCACAAGGTAATAACGTAATAATTGATCACTCCACTTTCAGTCCTTTTATTACAAATGACGGTGTTACTATTGCATCAAATATTGAAAGTGAAGATGAAGTTATTAATACTATTCTTACGTTAGCGAAGGAAGCAAGCATTAAAACTGATGAAGTTGTAGGAGATGGCACTACTACTACCCTAGTTTTATTAAGTGGTATTTTTAATGAGGGATTAAAGTTAGTTAAAAATGGAAAAAATCCATTATTATTAAAACATGAATTAGATGATGCATTAAAGTATGTAGTTAATGAAATTAAGAAAAATAGCAAAAGGCCTACTAAAAAAGATTTATATAATATTGCTTTTGTTTCTAGTAATGATAGTATTATAGGAAAAAATATTAGTAATGCATTTTCTAAAGTAAAAGTTAAAAGTGCCATAGAAATAAAAGAACATGATGAAGATTATACAATATTAAATTATAATAATGGTTATTTTATTGATAGTGATTTAGGAAGTGACTATTATTTCAATATAAAAAAAGAATGTATATTAGATAATACATGTATTTTATTAGTAGATAATATGATTTATGATATTATGAGTCTTAGTAGTATACTCAATTATGTTATTGATAATAATAAAAGTTTAGTTATTGTTGCTAATGATTATAGTGATGATGTTAAAAATGAATTAATTAATTTGTATTTAGAAGAAAATGTTAATGTAATTATGCTTAAGAATCCTATGTATGGTGGTAAGAGTAAATTATTATTAGATGATTTAAGTATAATAAGTAATGCTAAAGTAGTTAGAAATGAGTATACAATACAAGATTTAGGTACTGTTAAAAGTGCATTAATTAATAAAGATTTTACTTTATTTAAGTATGATAATAATAAGAATATTACTCAATATAGAAAAACAATATGTAATAATGAAAAAGATGATTTTTATAATAAGCGTATTGCTGGATTATCAAATGGTTATGTAGATATTTTAGTAGGTGCTACAACTCATACTGAAAGACGTGAAAAGAAAATGAGATACATAGATGCATTAGAAGCTGTTAATTCAAGTCATAAGGGAATAGTCCCAGGAGGAGGAACATTATTTATTAAAATTAGTGATAAAATTGATGAGATAAATGATGGTTATAAGGTAATAAAAAAATCATTACTTTTACCTTTTAAACAAATATTAATAAATTCTTTAAATGATTACGATAGTATATATAAAGTAATAAAAGATAGTAATTTTAGTTTAGTATATAATGTTAAAACAAATGAATTTGATAATATAAAAAATACTAGTGTTGTTGATCCAACACAAGTATTAATTAATTCAATTAGTAATGCATGTAGTATAGCAAGTATGTTACTTTCTACTTCTAGTTTAGTAATTAATGAAGTAAAAAATAATTTAAATATAAATAGAGATTTTAATGAATTATAAAAAGGAAATTAGTATTCACCTTATTTGGTAATTAAATTTCCTTTTTTATATATTCTAAATCAACTAAATTTAAGTCATCAAATGCTAATTTAAATGTATCTAAGTAATTCCATTTAGCATTAAATATAGTTTCATTATTATATTTAAAATAATTTAAAAATTTTATATCACAATATTTCGTTAAATAATAAGTGATTGCAACACTATGTGAGTATACACAAATTTTTTTACCTTTATCTTTTTTTAATATTTCATTTATACAAGTATTGAATCTTTCATAAACTTCATTTCTTGATTCTCCATTTGTTAATTTATAATTTGAATCATTTAATTGCATTTCAATCAAAGTTTTATCGTTAGGATTATCATTAATTCCATGAATTCTTTCTCCTAATCTAGTATCAATATGGATTTTAAGGTTTTTGTTATCTGCTAAATACTTTGCAGTTGATACACATCTTGCATATTCACTTGAATATATCTTATCTATTTTATCAAATATATTAAGTTTGCTATATTCTTTTGCAATTTTCTCACCATAAACAGATAATACTAACATTTTATCTTTTTCTAAAATGTTAGTATTAAAATTATTATATGTTATATAATCTCTTATTGGTTCTGAATGTCTTATTAAATAAATTATTGTTTTCACTACTACCTCATTTTATTATTTCATTTATTAATTCTTTATTAAAATATATTTTTATTGGAGATGGACATACTTCTATTTCAAAACGTTTATCAGTTATAGTTTCACCATCAATGTTGGCATTTACTATATCATTGGATTCTAATATTATTTTTTTTGTATGATACTTTTGTACATACTTTGTATAAGCATGTAATCCATTTTTCATTACTTTAATTAATTTTATTGATTTAAATAATCCTAATTTTGGTGCTAAAAAGATATCTATATATTTATCATTTAGCATGCTATTAGGACCTATTTTGTATCCACCACCATAATATGTTCCATTACATACTGCAATACTAAAAAAGGAATCTTCAATTTCTGTATTATCTATATATACTTTAAAATCTCTACATTCATAATTTAGAAATGTATTAAATAAACTTAATTTATATTTTAATTTTTTAGGAATTATTTTTGATTTAATAATTTTTTTATTATTAGCAATATCAGCATCTATGCCAAAACATGCAACATTTATAAAATATTTATCATTAATTTTTGTGATATCACAATCATTAATTCCATCGTCAAATTGCTCTAATGCACTTCTATAGAAATCATTACCTGTACCTAATGGAATAAAACCTAATATATTATTTGTTCCTATAATCTTATTTAATACACGATTAATTATTCCATCCCCACCAATTGCAATTATAATATTTTTACCTTTTTTATATTTTTCTATAATTTGCTCTGTACTATTTTTATTATCATTTTTTTCAATTACATATTCTAATTTCAATTTTTCACATGCATTAATTATTTTTTTTTCTAAATAATTTTTTTTACCAATACTAAATTGATTAATTATAAATATATGTTTCATACTAAACCACTACCTTCTTTTGATATAATCTATTTTAACATATTTTTTTAAAATATAATAAGAAGTGCACGAAATGGCGGTTTTTGTGACTATTATATATCTTCTAGCGTAATTTTGTTAATAAAACCTTCTTTATCATAATCAAAGACTACTTCGTAATCCCTATCTTCTAATTTTTGTTTTAAGTTTTTTATATCATTCCATTCATTTATTTCATTTTCTTTATATCTTATACTAATTATGTGATTTTTATTAGTTTTGTTATTAGTATTAACTAAGTCTAATAATGTAACTATAAAAAATTTATTTTTAGTACCTGCGAACGGTTCATAATATGTATTAAAACTTTTATTATCTTCTTTTATTTCATAATTTGTTGTAGTTTTATTATTAGTATAATTTTTTTCTTTTGAAAAAATAAAGAAAATTAGAAATGATAAAAGAAGAATAAATCCAATTATAGCCACAATAATTATAGTACTAACTTTATTTACAATTTTATATGCATAATTAAACCTTTCAGAATCTACATTACTTTTTTCATCGAGTTTATATTTTAAATTACAGTATTCACAGTAAGCATATTCATTATTGTCATCTATTTTTAAATTAGCTCCACAATTATCACATTTTAGTTTTTTCATAGTACTTTAAACTCCTTTATTTTAGTTTGTAACTATATTTATTGAACCAATTCCACCATCAATATCTATTTTATTTATTCCACTTCCTAAGGTTCCATCTTTTAAATTTTCATTGTTTAATGTTATAGAACCAATACCTTTTTCAATATCAAAAGTATAATTTTTTATATTATTTAGTAGTTTAAGATCTAATTCACCAATTCCACAATCAATTTCTGTATTTCCGGTAATAAGTGATTTAATTGTCGTTTTACCTACACCCATATCAAAATTCAAATTATTAATGCTACCACTTAATATTTCTATTTTCCCAGCTCCTCCATCAATGTATGCTTCTTCTTCTACATTAAGCTCTTTTATTTTAACTTTTCCTGCTCCTAAACTAAAATTTATTTTTGAAGTATTTAAATAGTCTATATTAATTTTACCTGCACCAGCATTTAAATTTACATTATATAATTTTGTATTTTCAGGTATAGTTATTACTACTATATTGTCTTTATAATTAAAACCAATATGATTTTTTTCTTTAATGTTAAGTAATCCTTTATTTTTATCTACAGTTATATATTTGTTATTAGATTCTACATTTAATGTATTACCTTTTTTTATTGTTAAACTTGATATTTTTAAATCTATATTTAAAATACTAGCATTGGAATTTATAGAAATATTATTATTATTAGACGTAGATGCATCATCATATAATATGTTACCTATCAAGTTAAATAGCATTATAAAGCCACTAATTATACTTACTATTAAACTTATTGCAAATGCTATTGCACAATATTTTATAATTTTTTGGGCAGTTGTCATCTTATGTCTACTCCTCCAAATAAGCACGTAGCATTTATATATATAGTAATTTCATTTTCTTTTTTGTATTTATTTTTACCATCTACTCCACCAAATATAGAAGTAGATATTACTTTTACATTAACATTTGATGGTACAAGTAATGTTACCCCACCAAATATTGCAGATATATTTATTACGCATTCTTTATTCAATTTTGCATTTCTTAAATCACACTTAATTCCGCCAAAAACACTTGTTAAATCACATCCATTAAAATCTTCATTTGCAAAATTTAAATTTTGTCCAGAAAAAGTTGCACAATATTCTTTACCTTTACCTTTTTTGTTTAATTCATTTACTTTATTTT
>CAKORH010000016.1 GCA_934101235.1 uncultured Bacilli bacterium
GTTAATCCTATTAATGCTAAAAGTACTATAAATATACCTACAATACTTACTATAATTTTTTGTCTTTTATCCATAATGATCTCCTTCTATTTTACATTTATTATTTTAACAATTAATGGGTTTTATGTAAATATAAAGTTGGTGATAATAATAAAAAGAAAGTAAACATTTATTATTTACTTTCTTTATATTTATTTAATATTTTTTTAATGCCAGTATATGGTAATGTTACACAAGTTTTTCTATTTTGTTGCTTATATATTTCTGAAAATGCTATTCCTTCATTTAATTCTTCTTCGTTATAATCATTTTCGTTAACCATATTGAGAAAATTTTCTATATATTTTGTTGCTTCATCAATACTTTTACCAATAATATTTTTTAGCATAATAGATGTACTTGCAGTTGATATAGCACATGCTTCACCATTAAAATGAATATCTTTAATTATGCCATCTTCTATTTTACAGTATATATCAATATTATCTATACAAGATTCATTATTAGAATTTATTTTTTCATAATTTAATTCATCTTTTCCATCTTTATTAAATGGGTTTTGATAATTATCTAATATTATTTCTCTTTTTGTTTCTTGATCCATATTATATCATTTCTTTCATTATTTTATTTTTATCACTTATTAATTCAATGAATTTATCTATTTCTTCATATGTGTTATAAAAATATAAACTAACTCTTAATGAATTTTTTACTCCAGTTTGACTTTTTAAAATTTTAGCACAATGATTACCTGCTCTTACACATATATTATACTTATTTAGATAAAATGCTACATCTTGACTAAATATTCCATCAATATTAAATGAAATAATTCCTGAATCACTTTCTAAATTTATTATATCTATGTATGGAATTTTAATTAATTTGTCTATCATATAACTCTTTAGTTTTTTTTCATATTCATTTATATTGTCCATCCCAATATTATTTAAGTAATCAATTGCACTTGCTAATCCTATAGCTCCTGCAATATTAGGAGTTCCTGCTTCTAATCTAGTTGGTAATTCTTTTAAATATACTTCATTTTCATTATCAAATGATTCATTCATTCCACCACCAAGGTTAATTGGTTTTAATTTATCTAAAAATTCTTTTTTTCCATATAAAACACCAATTCCTGTTGGTCCTAACATTTTATGTCCTGAAAATGCTAGGAAATCTATATCACTTTTTTTGACATCTACTTTTTTATGAGGTACTAATTGTGCTCCGTCTACAACAACAAAAATATCATTTGCATGAGCATATTTACATATTTCTTCTACTGGTCTTTCATCTCCAACTACATTAGTAATACCTGCTATACTTATTAATTTTGTTTTAGGTGTTATTGATTTTATTACATTTTCCATTGTTACATGTAAATTTTCATCTAGATCAATGTAATTTATTAAAACATTATTTGTGTTGGCTAATCTAAACCATGGAAGAACATTTGAAGCATGTTCACTTTTTGTTAGTAATATTTCATCACCTGGTTCTAATAATTCTTTAAAAAAACCTTCAGCTATCATATTTAATGACTCAGTAGTTCCACTTGTGAAGACTACTTCATCAAATTCTGCATTTATAAATTCTGCTACTTTTTTACGGGCAGTTTCATATGCAACATCAACTTTGTAACTTATTTGATAATCACCTCTATGAGCATTAGCGGAATAATTTTTATAATAATCAGTTATAGCATCAATTACACAATTTGGTTTGAAAGTTGTAGCGCCATTATCAAAATATATTATATCTTTATCTAACATAGGAAAATCATATCTATATTTATTCATATTTCACCTCCTAAGCGTATTAATTATTATTTAAAAAACCATCTATAATTAATTTTGTTGCTAAATCATTATTTATACCTTTACTATTTAAATAAAATAAATATTTAGAATCTATAGTAGATATACTTGCTGAATGATTTGCAATTACATTTTTAGTATTTATATACATATTAGGTAAAACTGTAGATGTTCCATTATTAATATTTAACACTTTAATTTTTTCGTCTAGTTCATTATCATTTGTCAATTCATTAACTTTACCATCAATAATTATGTTACTTTTTCCACTATCATTAAGGTTATGTATGTTAATTAAATTTTTAGAATTATTTCCTATCATATCTATATAAATTTTTAAATCATATTTTTTATTTACTTTTATAGATGCATTATAAGTAAAGTTAGTATTATTTTTTTGTGTAATATTTAAATTTAAAGTAGACGATGATATATTTCTTTTATCATTAAGAATAAAACTTACATTGTCATTTAATACGATATTTAATTCATCAATATCTTTTTCTATTTCACATACACTATCTTTATCGATAACTATATTACTGTTATCTAATATTATATTATTCATATTATTTGTTCTCACTTACTTTATTTGCCTTATTAAAACCGTTTTTTTCTATTTTTTCTGCTAAACTATAATCACCATTTTCAGTAATTTTACCATCAGATAAAACGTGAACATAATTTGGTCTTAATTTTTCTAGTATATTTGTATGGTGAGTTACAATTAACATTGAACATGAATGAGTATTAAAGTATTCTAGTAAGCTTTCACTAATAATGTTTAGATTATCTATATCAACACCAGAATCTATTTCATCTAATATTATAAAATCAGGTTCTAGTACCCATAAATGCATAAGTTCATTTTTTTTCTTTTCTCCACCGGACATACCTTCATTTATATTTCTATGTATAAAACTTTTATCTATATTTAATTTTTCACAAACATTATTCATTATTTTAGAAAATTCAAAAATATTATAATGGCGTCCAGTTTTTGCTTCTAATGCTACTTTAAGCATTTCTGAGTTTTTTACACCTTCTATTTCCATAGGATTTTGATTAACTAAAAATATACCTAATCTTGCTCTTTCTACTGTATCTAATTTTAATAAGTCTATATCTTTATAAAAAATACTTCCACTTTCTACTTTATAATTATTATCACCCATTAATACTTTACATATTGTAGATTTACCACTACCATTTAAACCCATTAATGTATGAATTTCATTTTTATTTATTGATAAATTAAAATCTTTTAATATTATTTTATCTAAAACACTTACTGTTAAATTTTTTATTTCTAACATAACATCCACCCACTACATATTTTATCACAACACTATTAATTTAACCATAATTATTTATTTAAATATGTTTTCTAATTTTTTCTTTAATAATTAAAAAAGACAATTATTCTAAAATTGCCTTTATTCTTCTAACTCCAGCACTACTTGCTTCTTCTTTTTTTATTTTGAAATGTCCTAATTCTTTCGTATTCTTTACGTGAGGTCCGCCACATAATTCATGTGAAACATCACCAATACTATAAACAGTAACAATGTCTGGATATTTTTCTATAAACATACATTCTGCTCCAGATGCTATTGCATCATTTTTAGGCATTTCTTTAACTGTTACATCTAATCCTTCATTTATCCATTTATTAACTAGTTCTTCTGTTTTTGTTTTTTCTTCATCTGTTAGTTTATGATCACAAGAGAAATCAAAACGCATTCTTTCACTAGTTATGTTAGAACCTTTTTGGTGTACGTAATCACCAACAACTATTTTTAATGCAGCATTTAATAAGTGAGTAGCAGTGT
Source organism: uncultured Bacilli bacterium (assembly GCA_934101235.1). GTDB lineage: Bacteria > Bacillota_I > Bacilli_A > RF39 > UBA660 > UMGS1124. The sequence continues at coordinate 3,656 of CAKORH010000016.1, forward strand.
GGTATTTGACTTCCATTTCTCCTGTACTTGCTAGACCACCTTTAAATTTTCCACTAGAACCTTGTCTTGATAATTCTTGATGTGCTTTAAATTTTTCTTTAAAACCATCAGTGTCAACTTTTATACCTAATTCACTAGAAAGTTCACATGTTAATTCGATTGGAAAACCATAAGTATCATATAATTTGAAGGCTAAATCTTTATTTAAAATTCCGTCAGTTATATTGCTTGTTATTTTTTCAAATTCTTTTAATCCTTTTTCTAATGTTCTATTAAATTTAATTTTTTCGTTAGTTAAAACATTTAAAATAACATCATAATTATTACTTAGTTCTTCATAATATTTTTTATACTTTTCTATAATTAATTTTGCAATCTCAGTATCCCAGTCACTATTAATATCGATACCTAATTTTTTAGCATGTCTAATAGATCTTCTTATTAATCTTCTTAAGATATATCCTTGGTCTGTGTTACTAGGTTTAATCATAGCATTATCTCCAGCTATAAATACAGAAGTACGTATATGGTCGGCAATTATTCTCATACTTTTTTCATTACCTAAGTATGGTTTCATACTTATACGCTCTATAAGTTCAATAACATCTTTCCATACACTTGATTTATAGTTGTCATTTACTCCTTCTAGTACAGCAACAACTCTTTCATATCCCATACCTGTATCAACATTCTTTTTAGGCAATTCAGTAATTTTACCGTTTTCGTCTTTATTGAATTCCATAAATACATCATTCCATATTTCAACCCAACGAGTATCTTCTGGATCAAATGTTTCAGGTATTTCATCATCACTTCTAAAATAAAACATCTCAGAATCCGTTCCACAAGGACCAGTAAGCCCTGCTATCCAAAAGTTATCTTCACTAGTTTTTGCTATGTGTTTTTCATCTATCCCTAAACTTTTCCATATTTCTATTGCTTCTTTATCTTCAGAAAGTATGTCATTTCCAGCAAATACTGTAACTGCTAATCTTTCTTTTGGTATTTTTAAAACTGTTGTCAAAAATTCAAAACTCCATGTAATTGCTTCTTTTTTAAAGTAATCACCTAAACTCCAATTTCCTAACATTTCAAAGAATGTATGATGATATGTATCTCCTATTTCATCTAGGTCATTGGTTCTAATACATTTTTGATAGTCAACTAATCTAGTTCCATATGGATGTGGTTGTCCCATTAAATATGGTATTAATGGTTGCATACCAGCAGTATTAAATAATACACTTGGATCATTTTCTGGTACTACTGGAGCACTTGGTATTTGTTTATGTCCTTTCTTAACAAAAAAATCTATATATAAATCTTTTAAATTCATTTTTACACTTCCTCTTTTTCACGTTTTAAAGCATTCTTTAATTCATCTTTATTTTCATATATTTCATCAAATATATTGTATAGTGAATCAGTAGCATCATATTCACCAATTGCATAGCATTTTTTACCTAAACCGTATGCAACACCGGCTTCTATATGTCCACTTGTTCCACTAGGTAAAACTAATAAAAATTTTTCTGAATTTTTTTCTGCTTCCATATCAATTTTAAAGATATTTTTTACTATATCACTTTTTAAATCTAATTGTTCAAATTCTTTCATTTTTTCCTCTTGATTGGTAGCATTTTTTCCAAAACTATTATTAGTTTCATCATTTTTTAAGAAACAATAATAAGAAATATTAAGTTCATCAAATATTTCACAAATGCTTAATATATTATCTTTATTTCTTGTTCTTCCTGCAATAAAATATTCGTATTTCATAATTATTCTCCTATTTTATATATTCCATTATTTTATCTACTACTTCATCAATTGTTAAGTTAGTAGCGTCTATATAAATTTGTTCTTCAGTTCGTTTTAAAGCTCCTACTGGTTTATTCATGTCATTATAATCTCTTTTTTTTATATTTTCTAGTATTTCATCAAAAGACATATTAATACCACTTTTTTGATTTTGAATATATCTTCTATTCGCTCGTTCTTCAACTGATGCATCTAAATAAAATTTATAATCTGCATTGGGAAAAACTACTGTTGTAATATCTCTTCCTTCCATTACAACATCTTTGTTATTAGCCATTTTTCTCTGTAAATCAACAAGTATCTCCCTTACTTTAACGATACTTGAAATAGGCGAAACTATACTACTTACTTCTTTTGTTCTAATTAAATTACTAACATCTTCATTATTTAAATAAGTTTTACCTGATTCATCAAAATCTATATTTAATGTTTTTACAAGATTTATTATACTTTCTTCATCAGTTATATTTATATTATTTCTTAAAACGCTTAATGCAACGCATCTATACGTAGCTCCAGTATCTATATATGTATACCCATATTTCTTAGCCAAAATATTAGCAATAGTACCTTTACCGCTTCCAGCTGGACCATCAATTGCAATTACTTTTCCCATTATTACACCACCAAACTAATTATTATTATACTAAAAAAAGTACTTTAATTAAAGTACCTTTTATGAAATTTTGTATGTGTTTGCTTTTGAACTATCTTTGCTAGAAAAAATATGCACATGTATTTTTTGTTACTCCACTAATTTCTATATTAGTGTTTGCACTATTGCCTTCTATAATATTTAACTTAATTGTTGTAGTTTCATTTTCTTCAAAACATTATTGTTTAGTAAATCTATATCTCTATGAATAGGTTCAAAGGCATAACTTACTATACCTTTAAAATTTACTTATTTAAATGTTTATAAATTAATTTATTTTTTTACATAAACATCATACTTATCAAAACTTTTATAAAATTTATAGTTATCTTTAATATGATTATATATTTTTAAAGATGCTTGTCCACCCTCATATTCTTTAAACATAACAAATTTAGTACCATTTCTTCTACTATCAAAATATTTAATAACTTCATCTTCTCCATTATACCCCATATTACCCATTAATAATAAATCATACTTATTTATATCTAACCCTAATAATAATTTATTATAATATGCTTCATACATAATAAAATAAACATCATCAAAGTTGCTCAAATTATTTTTTATTATCATAGCATCATCATAATACTTAGTTTCTATTTTTTTATATTTTAGAGCATTAGTTCCTTCTTTCATATCAAGCATAGTATATTGTAATAAAGATGATAATAATGGACATATAAGAATAATACTCAAATACTTCTTATATTTTAAATAGTACTTATTATTACAATTTAAAAATATATAAAATATAACTGGAACTAAACTAATAAGTATATGAATTAAATTAAATATAGGATAACTCATTATTTGAAATAACATTATATATAATACTTTAACATCTTTATTTTTTCTAAATACATTAATTAAATATAATATAGTTATTATAAAAATTATTAAACCTATACTAGATCTATAATTCTTAGTAGCAAAAGATATTAAACTACCAAATGCATAATTAATATAATCATATAAACTATTATTAAAATAAAAATATATTAAAAATATAATATTAGGTACTAAAAAACCTATAAATCGCTTAAATACTTTTTTAAAATCTTTAAAATAATATAATGAAGCTAATGTTAATAACCCCATAGAACTTTTAGTTAAAAATACTAATCCTAATACTATTCCAATTATGTAATCACTCTTATTTTTATCTTCTAAATAAAATAATATAAATAAAAACATCATACATAATAAATTATAATTTGGATTAGATACAAAACTCAATATAATCAATGTAGGTATAAAAGCTTTATTATAATTTTTATATACTATATAACTAATTATAGTAGGCATAATAGCATTACTTAAATAAAATATAATCATATTATTACCGAGTATCTTCATAATTAAACCAAATATAGTTGGGTAAAGAGGTGTTATAACCATATTAAAATCACTATATAATTTCATACCCTTAGCAAAGTTATAACAAAAACCATAATTCCATATTAAATCATTATTACTAATACTAAAATAATTAATAATAAAATTATATATAAATAACATAAAAAAGATTATCATTAATTTATATTTATTTTTCATGATAACCTACTTCATATTTTCAAATTCTAGTTTTATATTACTAGATGAATACAGTAAAATATTTTTACAATTATTATCTTCATCTAACCAAATATATACTTTTAATAAATTATAATTATCTAGTAAATATTTAAATTGTTCTTTATCAATAGGATCATAACTAATTTTTATATCATTAACATCTTTTTCGGTATTAGATAAATTTTTTATATAATAATGAGAATTCTCAGTAACATTATATTTTTCATAATTCACTTCATGACTTTGTAAATAGTATTTATTATAAAAATATTGTGAAACACTTATACTATTTCCGTCATAATCATATATATACATATCTTTATCATAAGTATCAGCATTAACACTGGTAATTAATTCTATTTCTTTCATATTTTTGTCTGCTTCACCTTTATTTATGACAAAAAAAGTAATTAATACTAACAGTATTACAAAAGCACAAACAAATAACATTTTACTTAGAAATGAACTATTTCCCATATTAATTACTCCTATCATAATAAATTATAGCAAATAAATAAATCGAAGTAAATCTAATTTCTTCGATTTTTACTTATTAATTCAATATCTGCAGTAATTTGTTTTATTCTTTCTATTATTCTTCTTGCTTTAACTTTATCCATATTATTTTTAGCTAAACTTAAATGTGTTTCTAATTCATCTATATTTAAGTTAGATGTAATAAAAGTAGATAGATTATTTTCCATTCTATATTGAAGTATTGTTCCAAGTACTTCATCTCTACTCCAATTAGTAACTGTCTCAGCACCTAAATCATCTATAAGTAATATATCAGTTTCTTTTATTTCATTTAATAATTCGCTATAATTTTCACTTTTATTATCAAATGATGATTTTAATTTATTTAATAATTCTGGATAATAAACAATTATAGTTTTATAATTTTTTTTAGCAAGTTCATTTAATAAAGCTGATATTAAGTACGTTTTACCACAACCAAAAGAGCCATGTAAAAATAATCCTTTTTTCTCTGTTGGATAATTATCATAAAAAGATTTTAAAAATTTTATAACATTAACTCTTTTTTTATCAGTAATATCTATATCAGACATTTTGGCATTTTTAATTTCATCTGCTATACCAAAGAAGATACTCTTATTTACTTTTTCTTCGTCTATTGCAATATTCTTATATTTACATAAAACATAATCAAATATCAATCTATCATTATCTTTTCTAGGATAATAAACACACCCATTAACTTCATTTTTACATTCTATTAAACTTTTACAATTTTTACAATTTTTTAATGAACATACAGTTTTTTCTAATTTTGATGTATATTTCATTCCAACTTCATCACTTATTTTAAGTCTATTAACTAATAATTTAAAATCTTCATCTTTTAAACTTTTAACATAGTCTCTTTTTAATTCATCACTTAAATTATTATTAAAATTTTTCTGTATATTTTTAAAACTATCCATACTATCACCTAAAATCTTTTAATAAATTTTCTAATTCTTTTCTTTCTTCTTCACTAACATTCTCTTCTTCATTCTTTTTATCAAACCATACTGGTACTGTTTCTTCTTTTACATTTGTAAATACTTTCTTTTTATTTTTCTTATGTTCTTTTTCAGCTCTCTCCATTGCTTTACTAGCAGTATCAATATTACTTCTTATCCATCCTCCTGCTATTGCTTCAACATAATTTCTATTTAATTTATTATCATTTATTCTTAACACATAATCAATTAATACATTAATTACAGCAGGTTTCATTTTTAGTTCAACTGCTAAATATTCTAATAATTTTAAATCTCTACTAGTAGGTTTTATTCCCTTATTTTTTCCCATAAGAAAATCATATGGACTAGTATTCTCAAAAACATATAACATTTTACCTCTATTAGAAGTATCACTATATTTTTGTTTTAAATAATCAGGTTGAGTTCTATATATAAGTGTAGGTAAATTACCATTATTATTAAAATCATAATATTTTCTAACATTACTTATTAACTTTTCTTTATTAATCATACCATTAGTTTCAATACTCATTCTAACTAAATCTATCATTCTTAAATTATCTATATCATATACAAATGCTAAATTATTTATTAATTCACGAGTTCTCTTATTAAATGCTTTATCACTTATAATATTATTAGGAATACTAGATATTAAAGTATCAAAATCTATTACTTCACCTACATTTATTCCAATTTCTTCTCTTGATTTAATAGAATCATTCCTAATATTATTACTAATACTAGTATAAGTACTACTTAAAGTACTAGAAATATCTTCATATTCTCTCATATCTATTTGTATTTTTTTATAATGATTACATAATTTCTTATATTCAGTATCCCCAATATTATTATATAAAACAACATTTAATACCGGATGATTTAAAAATTCATTAGGACTTATAGGACTATATATTTCATAAATATAATTATTTTGATTATCATTAAGTTTAACAAATGTCTTAATTAAACCAACGCTTTCTAAAGATGAACACGCTTTCTTTATTACATCTAATCCACTTTTTAACATAATCATTAAATGATGATGACTTAGTACATCACTTTTATTATCATACTTATCTAAATCACTTATAAATGTAAAATATAATGACACCGCTAAAGGTCCTATTATAGGTTGATATAAATCTATAATAACTTTTTTATCATATTCTGTAATAATAGTTTTATTTATAACTACATAACTATCAGCAGGTAGTAAAGTTATTGTTTTCATCATATCACCTCATCAACTATATTTTATATTAGATTATTATTTTATTCAAGACTACTTTATATATTTAAAGTATAAAATTAAAATACCTGGTATAAATAACAAACACTCTATTCTTTTAAAACAAAATAATAAATATTCTAATAAATTATACCCAATAACAAACAAATTCAAATATAATATAAAAAATACAATTGATATACTAACTAATAAAACCCCAACAAAAAAATATATTATTTTATTCATAATATATTTTATTTATATAATATTTTAAATATACTTATCTATTTTATCTATTAAATCTTTATCTTTAATAATACTCAATATTTTATTACGTTTATAAAAACATTTTAACGCATCTTCATAAGAATATAATTTTTCTTTTATTATTTTAATTTGTTTGCTAACTGCATTCTTAGATATTTTATCATTCTCTGCTATTTCATCCATCGTTAAGTTTTCAAAGTAATAATCTTCAAAGTATTCTTGTTGTTTTAAAGTAAGTAGTAAACCATAATAATCATATAAACTAATTAGATAATTTCTTTCTTCCATTAAACCATATCCTTAAATAAACCATAAATATATTCTTCAATATCAAAACTTTTTAAGTCATCTTCACCTTCACCAAGTCCAATAAATTTAACAGGTATACCAACAGTTTCTTTTATTGCAAGTACTATACCACCTTTAGCAGTACCATCTAACTTAGTTAAAACTATACCAGTAATATTTGTAATACTTTTAAAGCTTTCTGCTTGCAATATTCCATTTTGTCCTGTAGTAGCATCAATAATTAATAATGTTTCATGAGGGGCATCCGGTATAAATTTTCCAATAACTTTATTAATCTTTTCTAATTCATTCATTAAGTTCACTTTATTTTGTAAACGTCCTGCAGTATCAATTAATACTATATCAGCATTTTCTTCTGTTGCTACTTTTAATCCATCAAAAACTACACCAGCAGGATCTGTATTCTCTTTTCCAAAAAATAATGAATCTGTTCTATTAGCCCATTCTTTTAATTGCTCTACTGCACCTGCTCTAAAAGTATCACCAGCAATCATCATTACTTTTTTGCCTTCATTCTTATATTTTTTAGCAAGTTTACCAATTGTAGTAGTCTTACCTACACCGTTTACACCAACAAATAATAAAACAGTAGGTCCATTTTCATTCATTTTTATTTTATCACTTAAATTTTCACCTTCTACATAAATTAAAAACAACTCATCTACAATAACTTCTTTTAATTTATTAGTATCAGTAATATTTTCATGTTTAACACGTTTTTTTAATTTATCTAAAAAATCAAATACAGTTTTAACACCAATATCAGCCTTAATTAATAAATTTTCTAACTCGTCAAAGTATTCATCACTTACTTTAGTATATTTTATACCAAGTAAACTTAATTCACTAACAAATTCTTTACGAGTTTTTTCTAATCCTTTATCATAAGTTTCTAAATCTTCACGTTTTTCTGTATTAGTAAATACTTTCTTTAGTTTATCAAATAATCCCATATTAACTCTCCTTTATCATATCTTTTATAGGTTGATAAGTTTTTCTATATCCATCAATAAGTCCATATTCTTTTAATGCTTCTATATGT
>CAKORH010000017.1 GCA_934101235.1 uncultured Bacilli bacterium
ATATTAAATACAATGATGGAACTTTTTAAAGATTTAGAATCTAATTATAGTAAAAATATAAAAATTGAGAGTGAGGAATGAAAATGTTATTTTTAAGTTTAAACATTCAACGTTTTGCTCATGTTAAAGCACAAGGTTCAACTCATAATGGACGTGATAGTGAAGGTAGAAGACTAGGTGCAAAAGCTAGTGACGGACAAACTATTCATGCTGGTTCTATAATATATAGACAAAGAGGAACAAAAATTTATCCAGGTAAAAACGTTGGAATGGGTAAAGATCATACATTATTCGCATTAGTAACTGGTGTAGTTAGATATGAAAGATGCGGAAGAGATAAGAAAAAAGTTAGTGTTTATGAAGCATAATTAATATCATCATCAAGATGATATTTTTCTATATAGACATAGATTTAAAAATTTAGTAAAATAAATTTGTTAAATGAAAGGATTATTTATATGAGATATAATACAGTAAAAAATGCAGATAAAATAATTAGTAGTAGTTCATACTTAATAAAAAATCCAAATAATTATAAAAATAAATGGAAAGATTTATTTGGAAATAATAATAAAATATGTTTAGAACTAGGAATGGGAAGAGGTTCATTTATAATTAATATGGCTGCTTCCCATCCAGATATAAATTATATAGGTTTAGAATTAGATGTAAATCAAACTGCAACAGCAATAAATAATATAGGAAATAAAAATCTAAAAAATCTAAAAATGATATGTGCAGATGCTAGTGAAATAATTAACATCTTTGGTAAAGAAATTGACACAATATATTTAACATTTTCTGAACCATGGCCAAAAAAACAAGATGAAAAGAAAAGATTTTCATCTATAAATTACCTAAAACTTTATGATAGAATATTCAAAAAAAATAAACATATAATTTTAAAAACAGATAATAAAATTTTATTTGCATCAGCATTAGAATCATTAAGTGAATACTGGTATACATTTGATAAAGTAAGTTTAGATTTACATAACGATGAAAGAAAAATAGAAAATATAATGACAGATTTTGAAAAACAATACTATAAAGAAAAAAGACCAATATTTTATTTAGAAGCATCTTTTAAAGATTAAAAGTATATATATAATACTTTTTTTTAATAAGATTTTATGCTAAAATTAGTGTAAGGTGAGACTATGGGAAGATGTGACTTTTTAAATCATTCAATTATTGCTCATAGAGGTATATATAATAACATAACCATTTATGAAAACACTATAGAATCCATTATGTACGCCTCTAAAAATAATTTAATAGTTGAAATAGACATTCGTACAACTTTAGATAATGAAATAATTGTTTATCACGATGAAGATGCAAGTAGACTTAACAATTTAAAAGATACATTAAATACTATTACATTAAACGATTTAGAATATATATCCCCATTTCATATTCCCACTTTATATGAAGTACTCACAAGCATTAATGGACATGTTCCAATAATTATTGAAATTAAAGAAGACAATAAAATAATAAGAACAAAATTAATAGAATTATTAAAAAAATATAATGGTTCTATAGCAATACAAAGTTTTAATATAGATATTGTAAAGTTTTTTAAGAAAAAAGGTTTTGTTACAGGTTTATTAATAGGAACCAAAAAGAATAGAAAATATATAGAACAAGATTTAGATGTGGATTTTTTAAATATAAAATATGATACTATATCTAAAGTAGAAGCAAATATGTTAAAACAAAAATATTATCTAATAGGATACACATTAGATAATAGAAAAGAAGTAGAAACATATATAAAAATATTTAATAATTTAGTTATTGATAATATAGAAGAAGTATTTAAATGATGGAGGATTTATGACAAAAGGAAAGTTAATAGTAATTGAAGGAACTGATTGTAGTGGTAAAGAAACACAAGCCAAACTTTTAATGGAAAAATTAAAGAAAGATAATATCAAAATAGAAGAACGATCATTTCCAATGTATCATACTCCGACAGGAAGAATTATAGGAGCAGATTTATTAGGAAAACCAGAAATGGGGGAATGTATTTTTGATGAAGGTACTACGAATGTTCCTCCAAAAGTAGCAGCATTATATTATGCTGCAGATAGACTATATAATATAGATACAATAAAAAATATGTTAGATAATGGAATAAATGTCATACTTGATAGATATGTAGAAAGTAATATGGGACATCAGGCTGCAAAAATAAAGGACAAAGATAAAAAAATAGAAATGATGAATTGGTTAGAAGAATTAGAATATAATCTTTTAGAACTTCCAAAACCAGATATAGTATTATTTTTATATATGCCTTATCAATATACAATTAAATTAAGAAATAATAGAAAAGAAGCTGCAGATGGAGCAGAAAAAGATGTAGAACATTTAAAAAATGCTGAAGCAACTTATTCCTTAATGGCAGAGAAATATAATTATAATATAATTCATTGTGTAAAAGATGAAAAAATACGTACAATAGAAGAAATAAATGAAGATGTTTACAACTTAGTAAAACAAAAATTATGTAAATAATAGATAAGTTAATTGACTTGTCTTTTTTTAAAGTTTATTATTAATATATACTTACTGAAAGGAATAAAATATGAAATATACTTTAATAACAGGAGGCTCACAAGGATTAGGAGAATCTCTAGTTTTAGAATTTGCAAAACATAATCATAATATAATAATCGGTTATAATACTAACAAAGAAAAAGCAGAAAAATTAAATGAATATATAAAAACAAATTATAAAGTAGAAAGTATTATAAAAAAAATAGACATAACAAATGAAGAAGACATAAAAGAAGTATTTAATAATTATGATGTAGAAATTTTAGTAAATAATGCATCAATTTGTTGTGATAACTATATAGAAGAAAAAAGCTATGATGAATTTATAAATGTAATAAAAACTAATATTGGTGGGACATTTTTAATGTGTAAATATGCTATACATACAAAAGTTATAATTAATATAAGCAGTAGAGATGGAATAGATACATATAATCCAATAAGTTTAGATTATTGTGCTAGTAAATCTGCCATAAATAATTTAACAAGTAATTTAGCACTACACTATAAAGATGTAAGATTATATTCTGTATGTCCTGGATGGATAAATACGAGTAGTGTTATTAATATGAATCCAGATTATTTAAAGAATGAATTAAAAAGAATAAATCAAAAAAAACTACTTGATAAAAATTATGTAGCAGAAGAAATATATAAACTATTGAAAAGTAAAATAAAAAGTGGAAGTGTGGTAATAATAGATGAAAAAAAATGAAATAATAAAATTAATTAACAAATGTGAAAAAGAATTATCAAAAGAATTTAATAAAGTAGATAAAATATGTGAATTAAATACTTTTAAAGTTATGGATGCATTTAAAAATAATAAGGTAAGTGAAATGCATTTCACATCAACAACAGGTTATGGTTATAATGACATAGGTAGAGATGTAATAGAAGATGTGTATAAAGATATTTTTGGATGTGAAAGTGCCCTAGTAAGAAATCAATTCATTAGTGCTTCACATGCACTTACGGTAGCATTATTTGCACTTCTAAGACCAAATGATACAATGTTATCTATAACAGGTACTCCATATGATACATTACATGAAGTTATAGGTTTAAAAGAAAACAAAAGTAGTTTAAAGAGTTACAATATAAACTATGAACAAGTAGATTTAAAAAATAATGACTTTGATTATGAAGAAATAAAGAAAAAGTTAAAAAATAAAAAATATAAATTAATACATATACAAAGAAGTAGAGGTTACAGTACAAGAAAAAGCTTAACTATTAATAAATTAAAACGGGTAATAGAATTTATCAAAAATATTGATAAAAATATAATTATAATGATAGATAATTGCTATTGTGAAATGGTTAATACACTAGAACCGACAAATGTAGGCGCTAATATTGTAGTAGGTTCACTTATAAAAAATTTAGGTGCTGGTATTGCTTCTAACGGAGCATATATTGTAGGTGATAAAAAGTTAGTTTCGTTATGTGGTGAAAGATTAACATTGCCAGGTGAAGGAATGGAAGTAGGACCATCATTAGGAGCAAACAAAGATTTATTAAAAGGACTATTTTTTGCTCCATCCGTAGTAGCATCAAGTTTAAAAATTGCAATACTTACAAGTAAAGTGATGAAAGAATTAAGGTATGATGTAGATCCATCATATAATGAAGAAAGAGCAGATATTGTAGAAACAATAATATTTAGAGAAAGAGATTTATTAATAAAATATTGTAGAGGAATACAAAGTGGTTCACCAATTGATTCTTTTGCTCTTCCAATTCCAACAGACATGCCAGGATATGATGACGAAATAATAATGGCTAGTGGATCATTTACACAAGGAAGCAGTATTGAAATCAGTTGTGATGGTCCATTAAGAAGTCCGTTTATAGCGTATCAACAAGGGGGTTTAACATACGAAAGTGGAAAATATGCATTAATTAATGCAATAGATTTCTTAAAAAATAAATAAACTGGTGAATTTTTGTTAGGATATCCGAAATGGAAATCCGAAAATCGACAAAATTATATTACTTTTGTAAAAAATTATATTAAAAAATGAAAAATATTGTACAAGACTAAAATGAACTGAAGGTCTTGACAACATTTTCATTTTTTTATTTTTTGTAGATAACAAAAGTAAAGAATAATTATGTATTATTTATTACCATGTCATTCATATTTAAATCTGATATTGGTATGTGATATAAATTAAGTAAATCTAAAATATAACCTCCCTTGTGTAATTTTTCTGGACATGGCAAATTATACAATAGGTTATATAGGGTTATTTTATATTTCGGATATCCAAATTGAAATTTATATCTATTTCGGATTTCACAATAAAAATACACAAAAATAAATAAACTCTTGCATAATATATGACTTTCATGTATAATATCAAATGTAAAAGTTATTTCTCAGTTTTAATTTACTCCGAATTATTACTTAGATTTAACGGTTATTAGAAAATATGGAGGTTATATTATGGCAGTTACAAAAGAAACAAAAGCTGAATTAGTTAAAAAATTTGGTGAAAACGAAAAAGATACTGGTTCTACAAAAGTTCAAATAGCTATATTAACAGAAGAAATCAATGATTTAACTGAACATTTAAAAGTTCATAAACATGATTATCATTCTAAACGTGGTTTACTTATGAAAGTTGGTAAAAGACGTAGTTTATTAGACTATTTAAAGAAGAATGATGTAGTTTCATATCGTGAATTAATAAAAGAATTAAATATAAGAAAGTAGGCACTTCATTTTTAGTGTCTTTTTTTATTATCAGGAGGGAATTATGAAATTAGATAATGTATTTATAGGATTTACAAAAGATGGAAAAGAAAGGGTATTGATAAAAAAATATAATGAGTTTACTTATGATTGTTCCATACCATATTACAAAGATTTAAAAACAAGAAAAAAGTTTAGTATTAATGAAGTAGATGAAAGTACTTTAAAACCTTTTTCAAAAATAATTAAAACAAAAGAAAAAGGTTCAAGAAGAAAAATAATCAAATCATATGAACTAGATAGAGCAGAATTAATTAATATATATAATTTAGTATATACAAATATTTATATAACAAGATTAGAAAATGAAAGAACAACTTATAAATTAATTAAAGAAAACAATTTAATGAAAATTGATGATAATATGATTTTACGATTTAAAACTTTAGATGAAAATAAAATATATGCTGCATATAGACTTGGATTAATAGACGAAGAATATTGTAATATTTTAAATCATCAACCATATGAAGATTTAGAACAAATAACAGAAAAAAGAGAATTGCCAAAAAAGAAATTATTAGAATTTGATTACAATAGAAAAAAATAAGGAAGAAGGTAGTATATGGATAAGAATGTATTTGAATTAAATTTTGAAGGAAGAAAACTAATAGTAGAGAATGGAGAATTAGCAAAACAAAGTAATGGAGCAGTTTTAGTTAGATATGGAGATACTGTAATACTAACTGCTGCTGTAATGAGTAATAATGTATCAACTGCAGACTTTTTTCCATTAACAGTAGTTTATAATGAAAAACTATATTCTGTAGGTAAAATACCAGGTGGTTTTATTAAAAGAGAAGGTCGTCCAAGTGAAAATGCAACATTAGCAGCAAGATTAATAGATAGACCTATTAGACCAATGTTTGATGAAAACTTTAGAAATGAAGTACAAGTAATTAATACTGTATTATCAGTTGATCCAGATAACTCTCCAGAAATGACAGCATTATTTGGCTCAAGTTTAGCATTAGGAATATCAAATATACCATTTGATGGTCCAGTTGCTGGAGTTGTAGTAGGAAAAATTGGTAAAAAATTTATAATAAATCCAACAAGTGAAGAATTAGAAAAAACAGAATTAACACTAACTGTTGCTGGAACAGAAAAAGATATATGTATGATAGAAGCAGGTGCTAGTCAAGTTAGTGAAAAAGTAATGTTAGATGCATTAGAATTCGGACAAAAAGCAATAAAAAAACTTTGTAAATTCCAAAAGAAAATTATTAAAGAAATTGGAGTTAAAAAAACAGAAGTTGAATTAGCAAAAATTGATGAAGAGTTAGAATCATCAGTTAGAGAATTTACTACAAAAGATATGCTAGAAGCAATTCAAATAAAAGATAAACTAGAAAAATATGCAAGAATAGATGAAGTTAAAGAAGAAGCAGTTAATCATTTTAGTAAAATATATGAAAATGATGAAGATGTTGAAAACATATTAAAAACTGTAAAAAAAATAACTGATATGATTGAAGCAGATGAAGTAAGAAGATTAATTACTGAAGAAAAAATAAGACCAGATGGTAGAAAAATGGATGAAATAAGACCATTATCTGCAAGAATAGATTTATTACCAAGAACTCATGGATCTGCACTATTTACTAGAGGACAAACTCAAAGTTTATCAACAACAACTCTAGGAGCAATTGGAGAACATCAAATATTAGATGGATTGGGTATAGAAGATTCAAAAAGATTTATGTTACACTATAACTTCCCAGCATTTTCAGTTGGTGAAACAGGAAGATATGGTTCTCCAGGAAGACGTGAAATAGGACATGGTGCCCTAGGAGAAAGAGCTCTTTTACAAGTTATTCCTTCTGAAGAAGAATTCCCATATACAATAAGAGTAGTAAGTGAAATATTAGAAAGTAATGGGTCATCTTCACAAGCAAGTATTTGTGCTGGATGTTTAAGTCTTATGGCAGCAGGTGTTCCAATTAAAGCACCTGTAGCAGGAATAGCAATGGGACTTATTACAAATGGAAAGAATTACACAATATTAACAGACATTCAAGGCCTAGAAGACCACATGGGAGACATGGATTTTAAAGTAGCAGGAACTAAAACTGGTATTACTGCATTACAAATGGATATTAAAATAAAAGGAGTAACAAGAGAAATACTTGAAAGTGCTCTTAAACAAGCCAAAAAAGCAAGATTAGAAATTCTTGATTTGATGAAAACTGTAATTGAAGAACCAAGAAAAGAATTAAGTCCATATGCACCAAAAATTGCAACATTTAATATTGATCCAGAAAAAATTAAAGATGTAATCGGACGTGGTGGAGAAATGATTACAAAAATCATTCTTGAAGCAAGTAATGTTAAAACCGTTAATGATAAAGATGCTGTTAAAGTAGATTTAGAAGATGATGGAAGAGTAATAATCTACCATACTGACCAAGCAATAATAGATAAAACTGCTGAAATGATAAAAAATATTGTTAGAGAAGTTGAAACAGGAAAAGTATATAATGGTCGAGTTGTAAAAGTAGAAGATTTTGGTGTATTTATTGAATTATGGCCAGGATGTGAAGGATTATGTCACGTATCTCAACTAGCACATGAAAGAGTAAATAAACCAAGTGACGTTGTAAGTGTTGGAGATGAAATAATGGTTAAATCACTAGGATATGATAATAGAGGAAGACTAAACTTATCTCGTAAAGAAGCTTTACCAAAACCTAAAAAGAAAGAAACAAAAAAGGAAAAAGTAAGTGAATAAAGAAATAGAAATAGGTGGAGTTTACAAACATTTTAAAGGTCATATAGTAAAAGTTATCTGTATTGCTAAAAATACAGAAACTATGGAAGAAGAAGTAATATATTTTCATATAAAAAATAAAGAATATTGGGCAAGACCACTTACAATGTTTAATTCTTTAGTTGATAAAGAAAAATACCCCGATGCAAAACAAACTTATAGATTTGAAAAAGTAGATTCTGAATAGATTCTATTTTTTTTCATATACTTTATCAAAAGGAAATAAATATATGAATAATTACGTAATTAATATAATGAATAAATATGGTTATTTAGGAATACTCTTTCTAATTACAATAGAAAATATTTTTCCACCAATTCCAAGTGAAGTAATACTTACATTAGGTGGATTCATGACTAGTAATTCTAAATGTAAAATGACTTTACTAGGAGTAATAATATTTTCCACACTTGGTTCTCTAATAGGTGCAATCTTACTATACTTAATTGGTTTTATTTTAAGTAAAGAAAGAATAATAAAAATAATAAATTCTCGTATAGGAAAAATATTATGTTTAAAAATCTCTGATATAGAAAAAAGTGAAAATTCATTTCAAAAAAATGGTAATTTAACGGTATTTTATTGCAGATTTATACCAATAGTAAGAAGTCTTATTTCTATTCCAGCAGGAATGAATAAAATGAATTTTACAATATTCTTAATATATACTACATTTGGTTCATTAATATGGAATACAGTATTAGTTATACTAGGAAACATTGTAGGAGATAATTACTTAATTGCAGCTAACATCTTTAGTAAATATTCAAAAATACTTTTAATAATATTTATTATAATTATAATAATAAAAATATTTAAAAAACGTAAAAAAATATGATAAACTATACCTAGTAAAGTAGGTATAGCATGTTAAACAAGAAAAATAAAAATTTAAAAATATTTATAATATTAAGTATAATAGGAATTTTACTTAGAGTATTATGGTTAAATGGTGAAAGTGGAGATTATAAAGGATTCTTAGCTTTATGGGTTGATGATATAAGAAGATTAGGTTACTTTAAATCTTTAAAATATTCTATTGGAAATTATAACGTTCCTTATATGATTATACTTACATTTATTTCATTACTAAAATGTAAACCTTTAATACCTATAAAAATAATATCCATAATATTTGATTTTATTTGTGCATATTATTCATCAAAAATAGTATATTTAATAACAAAAAACAATACATTAAAATTAGTAATATATGGAATAGTTCTATGCTTACCATCAGTAATTGTAAATAGTTCCATGTGGGGACAATGCGATAGTATATATACAGCTTTCATATTAATATCACTTTATTACTTATTAAATAAAAAATATACATTATCTTTCATAATGTTAGGAATATCACTATCTTTTAAATTACAAGCAATATTTGTACTTCCAGTTTATATTTTATTATTTTTTAGAGAAAAAAAGATACATTTATATCATTTCTTATTAATACCTATTATGGATATTGTATTATCTTTACCAGCAATTATAATGGGAAAAAGTATAAAAGATATATTTTTAGTATATTTTAATCAAACAGACTATTATATTGATGCTGTTTTAAATTTTCCAAATTTATATAATTATATACAAGAGAACACATTATTTTTTATAACAAATCATAAATTAATATCAACAATTGGTGTAATATTAACAGCATTCATATTTTTTATAATGTGGGTATATATATTAATTAACAAAGTAAAATTTAATAATGAAAAAATAATTACTTTGTTTCTATGGTCTATTCTTATATGTGTCTTTTTCTTGCCACATATGCATGATAGATATATGTTTTCTGCGGATATACTAAGTATTGTATGGTTTATAATATATCAAAAAAAAGTATTTATACCATTTATAATTAATATTTCATCAACACTAACTTATTTCTATTTTCTATTTTTATATAATATAGTCGATTACAAAATATTAAGTATAATTTTATTATTTACTATAATATCTCTTACTTTATACACTATGAAATTATTAAAAGAATTAAATAATCAATATAATTGAATTTGGTTATATTGTTTTTTTTCTGAAACTTTTGTATAATACAAAAAGAAGGGTGATTAAATGAAAATTTTAAGTGTAAATGCAGGAAGTTCTTCATTAAAGTTTACTTTATTTGAGATGCCTGAAGGAAAAGAATTAATTGGGGGATATTTTGAAAAAATAGGTTTAGAAGATAGTTTTTATAACATTAAAATGAATGGTGAAAAAACTAAACATGTTGTATTCGTTAAAGATCATGCAGAAGCAGTAAGAATGTTAATAAATGAACTTATTGAAAACAAAGTGATTGAAAGTTTAGAAGATTTAGATGGAATAGGACATAGATTAGTTCATGGTGGTGAAAAATATACAGATTCTGTACTTATAGATGATGAAGTTATTAAAACAGTAACAGAACTTATACCATTAGCACCATTACATAACCCAGCAAACTTAACTGGAGTTAAAGCTTTTATGGATGCACTTCCAAGTACTCCAAATGTTGGTGTATTTGATACAGCATTCCATCAAACTATGGCAAAAGAACAATTTTTATATAGTATGCCTTTAAGTTGGTATAATGATTATAAAGTTAGAAAATATGGTTTCCATGGAACAAGTCATAAATTTATAACTAAAACACTGAAAGAAATATTGAAAAAAGATGATGTTAATTTAATAATTTGTCATATAGGTTCTGGTGGTTCTTTATGTGCAGTTAAAGATGGAAAAAGCTTTGATACAACAATGGGATTCACACCAAATGCTGGAATTATGATGGGAACACGTTCAGGAGATATTGATTACTCAACAATTCCATACATAATGAAAAATGCTAATATGACATTAGAAGAAGTAGATAATACATTAAATAAAAAAAGTGGACTATTAGGAATAAGTGGTGCAAGTGATTGTAGAGACGTAGAAGATGCTATCGCAGCTGGTAATAAAGAAGCAAAACTAGCATATGATATGTACGTTGAAAGAATTGCATCATATGTTGCAACATATTACATGAAATTAGAAGGAAAAATCGATGCATTAGTTTTAACAGCTGGTGTAGGAGAAAATGGTTCAGGATTTAGAAAAGATTTAGTAGAAAAATTATCCTGTTTTGGTATTAAATTGGATGATGAAGTTAATAATACT
>CAKORH010000018.1 GCA_934101235.1 uncultured Bacilli bacterium
TACCAAATGGTAGCTGCCAGCGATAGCCCTTATAGGGCTTTGTAAAATACCACTAGTTAAACTAGTGGATTTTTATTATTAAATAGGTAATAGAAAATATTAATGTGGTTAAACTTAAAGCAATTCCTATATTTAAATTATTTGGTATAAATTTTAATTTAATTTTATGATTTCCTTTATCTAAATCAAAACCTAATAAACTATCATTTATTTTGAATGTTTTAATTTGTTTATTATCTACATATACTTTCCAACCTTTATCATATGGTATGGATGTGTAAACTGTTTTATTATCGTTTAGATTTATGTTTCCTTCAATAATATTTTCTTTAAATTTTGTTATATTTAATTTACTTTTATTAAATATATTATATGAATTTATAAATTTATTTTTATTTAATGTGTATACATCTATTTCTTCATTTAAGTAATTACTAAAATTCACATATATTTCTATATCTTTTTTGTTTACAAATTCATTAATTATGTAGCTTTCATCATATTGTTCATAACTTCTTATATTTTTATTTAGTAATAATGATATTTCATTTATATCTGTATTTTTTTTATAATATAATGTATCATTTATTAAAATGTAATTTACTAAATAGTTGTTTGAATATAAATATATATTATCATTACTATTTTCATAGTTAAATTTAACTACTATATTATCATCATTGTTAAATATAATTTCTTTATTTTTTAATGTTAATCTTGTTAAAGTATTATCAATGTTTGTTGAATTTTCTATAAAATCATTTTGATATTCAAATGGATTTATATAGTTATATTGCCATTTTTTTATATTTTTGTTTACTCCGAATATTAAACCGCTATTATATAAAGACTTATAAATTTTGTTGTTATCTTGTACTTCTTTATAGTAATTTATATCTTTTGATTCTCCAATTATGTATTTTATATCAAACATTAAATCAAATATAGGAGTATTTTGTTTATAATAATAACTATTTATATTATTTCCTGGCATTCCTAATTCATTAACTAGTTTTGCTATATTTTGATATGCCATTGATGAAAATGTTGTTCCACTATAATAATTATACCATGCTCCATCATTTAAAGTTTGAATATAATTTTTTTCTATTCTATAGAATTTTTCAGTATCTTTATTCTTTATATTATTTATTGATGAAGTTAAAGAATTGTAATCTTTATAAAAATTATTAATGTCTTGATCTATATTCCAATTGTGGTTAATAGCTATTACACATTCTATACCTATTACTATAATAAATATAATAACAGCTGTTTTTTTTACTTTGGGATAAAGATTATATAAAGTATATATTAGAAAATATATTGTAATTAATAAGTAGTTTATTGATAACATATTATCAGTAATGTTTTTGTAGTTTGTTAGTTTAAATATTGTAATATAAATTAATGTAAATATAAAAGATAGTATTATTTTAATAAATGAATAATTTTTAATGTTATTTAGTACATAACTAGCAATTGTAATCATTATGAATGTGTATATAAATGAGTATCTATATGGTAAGTCATTTGGTACATGAAATGCATGCCATATATAGTCTAGTGGAGCAATATAAAATGATAAGAATAATATAATAAGCAGTAAAGAATAAATTATTTTTCTTTTTATTGAAATATGTTTATTTATATAAAATAGAAATAATGTTGCTATAATTAATATTCCACTTGATATATTAGGACAGTTTGATATGTCACTAGCAAATACTGTACTTTTAATTCCAGTTAAATGATTTCCTAAAAATTCATATATATTAAATGCATAATATTGACTGGTTGGCATTGAACCTACAGTTGCGTTTGTTGAAGTTAGAGCATCATACATTGGCAATAGTGAAAAACTCATTAATAGTCCTGCTATAAGAGAACACATAATAAATTTTCCTATTGTATTAAGATTTTTTCTTACATTTTTAAATTTTATTTTTATAAGTAAGTAACTTATAAAATATAAGCAAGAATAAATACATAGCATGTAACCTATAAAATAATTTGTATATAACATTAAACTTAAAGATATTGTATATAATATTCCATTATTTTTATTTATTAATCTTTCAATACCTAAAGTGATTAAAGGTAAATATATTAATCCATCTATCCACATTATGTTCCAATAATAAGCTGTAAAATATGCTTGATATGCATATAATAATGATAGACCTATAAACAAGTAATTTTTTTTGTTATGCTTTTTTGTTAAATAATAATTCATAGTTAATGCAGATAGTATAGATTTTAAACCTATAATTATTGAATATGACATTATTAAATTTTTTCTTTTAAATAGAAATATTAATATATTTAATGGACTTGATAAATAATTGAAGAAATTTCTAAAGAATGGTAGACCAAGTCCTGTATTAAATGAATATATTAAATTATTTCCGTTATGGATTCTATCATATAATTCTGCTAACATTGGACCATATTGATGATAAAAATCTATTGTTAATAAAGAATTTTTTCCCAGTGGTGCAATATCTTGTAATTTATATATAGAAAATATTATTATTATACCTATAATAAATGTATATAGTAGATAATCATATTGTTTTAGTTTTTTCATGTTATCACCTAAGTTGATTATATATTATCTTTAGTTATTATTCAATTTATATTTGATTTTTATTTAATTTATTGTTATGTAGTAGTTTTTCTTGCAAAAAGTGTTATTTTATTGTATTATTAACTAGTTATTAAAAAAAGGGAAGTGTTTTTATGGATAAAATAATAAATGTTGCAGTTGTTGCACACGTAGATGCTGGTAAGAGTACATTGGTTGATGCATTATTAGAACAAAATGGTGTATTTAGAGAAAATGAAGAAGTAGTAGATTGTGTAATGGACTCTAATGATTTGGAAAGAGAAAGAGGAATCACAATTTATTCAAAGAATTGTGCAATAAGATATAAAGATTATAAAATTAATATAGTTGATACTCCAGGACATGCTGATTTTTCTAGTGAAGTTGAAAGAGTTATTAAAACAGTTGATACTGTAATATTAATAGTAGATAGTGCTGAAGGTCCTATGCCTCAAACAAGATTTGTTTTAAATAAAGCTTTAGAACAAAATTTAAGACCAATTTTGTTTATTAATAAAATTGATAAAAAAGATGCTAGACCAGAAGAGGTTGTAAATATGACATTTGATTTATTCTGTGATTTAAATGCAACTGATGAACAATTAGACTTTCCAATTGTTTATGGAATTGCAAAACAAGGTAAATCAACAACTGATTTAGATCATATGGAGGATACAATTAATCCATTATTGGAAACTGTTTTAAAACAAGTTAATCCTTTTGAAGGTAATGAAAATGATAATTTACAATTACAAATTAGTCAATTAGATTATGATGATTATATTGGAAGACTAGGTATCGGTAGAGTAAATAAAGGTAAAGTTAAGTCTGGTGAAACAGTAACATTAGTTAGTAATGATGGTAAAGAATCTAGTTTTAGAATTAGCAAGTTATTTGTTAATGAAGGCATTAATAGAGTAGAAAAAGATGTTGCTTATTTTGGAGATATAGTTACAATTGCTGGATGTTCAAATATAAGTATTGGTGATACTGTGTGTTCATTAGGTCATGCTGATCCACTTCCTCCAATACATATTGATAAACCTACATTATCTATGAATTTCTTGGTAAACAATAGTCCTTTTGCTGGACAAAGTGGGAAATTTTTAACTAATAGACATATTAGAGAGAGATTAGAAAAAGAATTAGAAACTAATGTTGGTTTAGAAGTTCAAGAATTAGAAAATAGTGATGGTTTTAAAGTAAGTGGTAGAGGTGAATTACATTTATCTGTATTGTTAGAAAATATGCGTAGAGAAGGTTATGAACTTTCAGTTTCTAAACCACAAGTATTATTTATGGATATAGATGGTGTAAAATCTGAACCTTTTGAAAAAGTTATAGTTAACTGTCCTAGTGATTATTCAAGTACTGTAATAAATGATTTACAAGAAAGAAAAGGTATGCTTTTAAGTATGCAAAATACTGATGATGGTTATACACATATGGAATTTAGTGCACCCACACGTGGATTGATAGGCTATAGAAGTTCATTTATAACAAATACTAAAGGTGAAGGTGTAATGGTTAGAAGTTTTGATGAATATAAACCATATGTTGGAGAATTACAAACTCGTAAAAATGGTGTATTAGTATCAATGGAAAATGGTAAAACTTTAGGTTACTCATTATGGAACTTACAAGATAGAGGTACTTTAATTGTTGGACCTGCTACTGATGTTTATGTTGGTATGATTGTTGGGATTAATAATAGAGATAATGATTTAAATGTAAATCCTTGTAAAAATAAAGAAATGTCTAATACTAGAAGTAAGAGTAGTGATGATGCTATTCAATTAATTACTCCAAAATCTTTCTCATTAGAAGAAGCTTTAGAATTTATCGAAGATGATGAATATGTTGAAATCACTCCTGATGCTATAAGACTTAGAAAAGCAATATTAGATCCTAAAGATAGATTTAGAAGTTCAAGATAAATACTGAAAATTCAGTATTTTTTTGATGGATTTAAAAATATAAAAAAATATTACATTATTTGTAATACTTTTTAAATGTAATCATCTTGTTCTTCTTCAGTGTAAGTCGTTGTATTTGATTGTAAATTATCTATGTTTCTTTTTCTAGAAAATTCGTTAGATAATAAGTTATTTTTTTCTACAATTTTAAATTTCCACTCACTTATTATTAAATCTAGTTCTCCAATATATTCATAAATTGTTGGATTAAAATCAACTTTTAATTGATTATATTCTTTAAATTGTGAATTATCTTTGAAATCATCTGCTAGCGCACCTATGTTAGCAATTTCATATTCTTCTTTATACATATCTAAAAGTCTATTGTATAGAAAATAATCTGGATTTAAATAATCATAATTTTTATCCTTATCTGCTGCAATTATAGTTATTTTATTATCGTGTTTGATAACTAATGCTCCTGCTATATAAGTGTCTTCATTTTTTCTGAGTCCCTGAGTAGCATGTATAACATCTTGTTTATATTCTTCTAACACTTTATCTGATTTCATTTTTTTTGCTAATGTTTTTTCTGTGGTATCTTTTTGTAGAAGCTCATTTAACTCTTCATTTCTAGTTTGTTCATCTTCAACTCTTTTTTTTGCAGTTATTAAAAATTTTTCGTAGTTAACTTTTACTAATACTAAATCTGCTTCATTATCTTCTTTAAAATTTATTAATAAATTTTTGTAATACTCTTTACTTTTATAAGTACTATCTTTAATTAATTCAAAAAATGCATCAAATTTTGTAATATCTGTTATTTCTAATTCTAAGCCTTTATTTTCAGTATTTAATACTTTTTCTTTAATATTGTCATCTAACCTATTTACATTGTATTCTTTTAAATTTAATATACAATTAATTTTTGGCTCTAAAAGTTGTAATGGATCAACTTCTTTTCTTTTTTTAAATCCATTCTTTTTTAAATTATCTAAGATAGTTATATTATCAAGTTTTACTTTTTCATAATATTTTTTAGAATTTAAAGTTGCTATTGGTATTTCTGGATTTATTTTTAAAAATATAACTTTTTTACGTCTATAATATTTTTTTAAATTTGCAGTAAATCTTCTAACTAAATCTGCATCATTATAATCTAAAATAAAGCCTTTAGGACAATAAGCATAATAATATCTTTTTCCTATTTTTTTAGTTAAAAACATACCGGCTGCTAAAATATCACGTGTGTTATTTAAATATGCAATATATGAATGACTAAAACCACTATCAGACATTGCTATACCGTAATTTTCAGTTTGACAATAATTATTGTATGGACTTTTACTAGCAAATTCTTCGAATTTTTCTTTTGATATTTCAAGCATCTTCATATGCATACACCTCACATAAAGTATATCATATAAATAATAAAATATATAAAAAAATACTTGTAAAATATGTATATAAAAGGTAAAATATATATTACTTGGTGTTAATATGTCAAAATGCTTGAAATATTAATGCAATTATGTTAAATTATTTATGAAATTGGGTGATTAAATGGAAACTGTATTATTGATTGTATCTATTTTATTAATTGTTTTAGTTTTATTACAAAGTAATAAGGCTAGTAATGGTGCACAAATAATAAGTGGTGGAAATAGTGATTTATTTTCAAATCAAAAAGAAAGAGGTTCTGAATTATTAATTAGTAGAATTACTATGATTTTGGGAACTGTATTCTTTATAATATCGTTTATTTTATATATTAAATAATTTGTTTACATTAAACACAAATATATATAATGGTTTGTGTTTTTTTATGCTATAATTATTATGATAAGGTAGGTTGATTAATGTGAGAGAGCAAATAATTAATGTATTAAATGATAAGTATGAAGCATTGGATGTTATAGAAATAAATGATTTATTAGGTCTTACTACACCAGAAGATTTAAGTAGATTAGGTAATGATTTAGAATCTTTATATAAAGATAATATTTTATATAAAACTAAGAAGGGTAAATTTATTTTATTTAAAAATTGTCCAAATTTAAAAGTTGGTGTTCTTTCTCTTAAAAAAGGTGGATTTGGTTTTTTACTTGTACCTACTGGAGAAGATATATATATAGATAAGAGTAATATTAATAATGCCGTTAATGATGATAAAGTTTTAGTTGAATTAGTTAATAATTATGGAAAAATTGAAGGTAAAGTATTAAGAGTATTAAATCGTGATTTGACTAATTTAATTGGAGAAGTTTATTATATTAAAGATAAACCATATGTTAAATTAGAAGATAAGAAAAAGAATATTGAAATAAAATTAGATGAGAAAACTTCTAAAGGCGTAGTAGCAGGAACTAAAGTTATTGTTACTGTTTTAAAAGAGATGTCTCGTAATAAATATATGGGTAAAATTAACACAATAATAGGTCATAAGGATGATCCTGGAGTAGATATAAAATTAATTGCATATAAACATAATATTTATGAAGAATTTTCTAGTAAAGCACTTGAACAAACTGATAATATACCAACTGAAGTTAATGATAAGGATTTAATTGGCAGAACTGATTTAACTGATAAAATGATATTTACGATTGATGGTGATGATACTAAAGATATAGATGATGCTATTAGTTATGAATACAAAGATGGTTTACATATTTTGGGTGTACATATAGCAGATGTTAGTTATTATGTTACTGAAAATAGTTATTTAGATAAGGATGCTTTAGAACGTGGTACTAGTTCATATTTGGCTGATAGTGTTATACCTATGTTACCTCATAAATTATCAAATGGTATTTGTTCTTTGAATGAAGGAGTTGTTAGACTTACTCAATCTTGTGTTATGAAAATAGATGATACAGGTAAAGTAGTTGATTATGATATATTTCCTTCATACATAAAGTCTAGAAAGAAAATGACTTATAAAAAAGTAAACGATATTATAATTAGAAATATTATAGATCCTGAATATAAAGAATTTGCTGATACTTTAATAAAGATGAATAATCTTGCTCATATTTTAAGAGCTAATAAAGTTAGAAGAGGGTATATAGATTTTGATTTAGATGAGGCTAAAATTATTGTAGACGAAGATAAAAATGTTGTTGGTATAGAAAAAAGAATACGTGAAGATGGAGAAAGATTAATAGAAGATTTTATGATTGCTGCTAATGAAACTGTTGCAACTCATATATATAATATGGACTTACCATTTATATATCGTGTTCATGATGTACCAAATCAAGATAAAGTTACAAGATTTTTAAATATGGTTAGTTTATTAGGATATAAAGTTAATGGAAAAATAAAAGATTTAACTCCTATAAGTATGCAAAAATTATTAGATCAATTAAAAGATGTACCGCAATATAAAATATTATCTAGTATGCTTTTACGAAGTATGAGAAAAGCGGTTTATCAAAAAGAAAATATTGGACATTTTGGTTTAGGTAGTAAATGTTATACACATTTTACATCACCTATAAGACGTTATCCAGATTTAGAAGTTCATAGATTGTTAAGAACATATTTATATAATCATAAATTAGATAATGAGACAATTGATTATTATCAAGCAAATTTAGATTATATTGCTACTCAATCTAGTGAAAGAGAACAAGCTAGTGTTGAGGCTGAACGTGAAGTTATGGATATGAAAATGGCAGAATATATGGAAAATCATATTGGAGAAATTTATGATGGTGTAATAAGTGGTGTTGAATCATTTGGATTTTTTGTTGAGTTAGATAATTTAGTAGAGGGATTAGTACATATAAATAGTTTAAAGGGAGATTATTATAATTATGTTGAAGAACTTTTATGTTTAATTGGACAAAATACAAAGAAACGTTATACAATAGGAGATAAAGTTAAAATTAAAGTTGTAGGTGCTAGCAAAGAGGCTATGACTATTGATTTTGAAATTGTGGGGGATAATGATGATAGAGATAAAAAACAAGAAGGCGTACTTTGATTATTTCATTATAAGTGAATTTGAATGTGGTATAGTTTTAACGGGTACTGAGATTAAGTCTATTAGAAAGGGTAGTGCTAATTTAAAAGATACGTATGCTAGAATTAAAAATAATGAAGTATATTTAATAAATATGTATATAGCACCATATGATGAAGGTAATAGATATAATGTGCCTGAAAGAAGAGAAAGAAAATTATTATTACATAAAAATGAAATTCTTAAACTTAAGAACTTAGTTAATAAAGAAGGTAATAGTTTGATACCACTTAAATTATATTTTAAGGGTAATAATGCGAAAATTTTACTAGGTTTGTGTAAAGGTAAAAAATTGTATGATAAAAGAGAGACTATTAAAGAACGTGATTTAAAAAGAGAAAGTAAGAATATAGTACAATATTAAAAAAATAACAAGTATTGAATGAATTTAATATGTTAAATTTTATTAAGTTTGTATCAATATTTTGTTATTTTTTTGTGTTTTCGTAATATTGTCTTTCTGCTAATTTATCTAATAATTCAGATAATTCTGGTATTTCTTCTTCATAATCTAATATGTCTTCTATTTTTATCATTAAATCTCTTAATGATACTGATGTTTCGTAATCAATGTTATATCTTTTTAATATGTCTATTTGATTATTTGTTAAGTATAAGTTGTTATTAACTTTTATTAATTTGTTATTTTCGAAATCTATATTTTTTAATATATTTTTTATATCTTCTTCCATTTATTCACTCTTAAATAATTTATCATTAATTTTGATATTATAATTATTATCTATATATCCTTTCATATTATTATCAAATATTATTTCGTTATTTTTAAGTTTAAAGTTTCCTTCATAATTTTTAGTATTACATTCTTCGTCTGATATTTCTAATGAATATGTTTTATCGTTTCCTATTATAACATAGTTTTTTGTATTACATTCTGAAATATATGTTTTTTTACCAGATATCTTTTTGATATCTATTGCATTAAAGTATGGAAGTAATTCTTTATATAAAAAGTATCCTATAGATAATAGTATAAATATAAATACTAATGGTATAAAAATATCTATAAATGATTTTTTTTCTTTTATTTCTGGAGGTAATGAATTTATACGTTTTATTTTAGGTTTTAGTGTAGTCATTATATCACTCCTTATTATTTATATTGTATCATGAAAATATAATAATGATATATAAAAACAATTGTTTTACATTAAAAATTATGATATACTTTATCTAGTATAGGAGGCTAGATATGATGTATATCAATTCCTTTATAACAGAACTAGAAAGAAAAGTTGAAACAGTTGATATTCAACTAAAAGATTTCGAAAGTAAAATGAATGAAATTAATGAAGTAAAAAGTTTACTTACTTTGAAAACTTTAAAAGATATTGATAGTTTAAAAGGGGAAGATTTAGTATTACTTAGTAAAGAAGATTTTGCTAAGATATTAAGTGTTTTTAAATTTGATAATGCAGATGAAAAAATAAAGATATTTTTTAATGCAAGCGTTGCTATAAAAGTTAATCAACAACTTGTTAGTGATGGAGAAGTAGAAGTAAATAATGATAATATAGAAAAATATATAGATTGGTTAAATGAGCAAATTAGTTATATTAAAGAATATATAAGTGATTTTAATAAGAATAATAAAGAGTATTATAATAGCTTAAAAATAAGTGATGCTTTATATAGAAAGTATTTAAGTTTCTTTAAAAATGATAAGTTAATTAAACCGATATATAATATTCAAGAATTTAATGAAGTTATTAAAAAGAGTGGAATAATTACCAGTGAAAAATGGCAATTACTTAAGTATGTTAGTGAAAAGAATTTAGAATTTTATAAAAAAGAAGAAGCAAATAAGAAAAATATGATTGAATATAGTGATGATGATATTATAAATTTTGTTGAAACTATATTAGTGAAAGAAAAAGATTTATTAAATATAATTAATGATGATTTAGTACAGAAGTCTATAGATATATTCGAGGCTGAAGATGAAGAAGTAGAAAAATTGGGTTTGACTGAAAATGATATTGTTAAATATCAAAAAATACCTATTGTTGATGCTTTAAATAAGATGTATAAAGAAACTAAAAAAATGTTAAAAGTTGATGCAGATGAGGATGCATTAAAGATAGAGAAAAATTTGAAAGATTTATTAAAATTAGTTGATAGTTACAATGTAATTAAAAAAATAGAAAATTAGGAGGGTTTTATATGAATATTGATGTAAGTTATACTTTAGGTAAATTAGAGCAATATAGAGAATTAGAAACTGATGAAAAAGAAAAAAAGATAATAGATTCATATATAAATACTCTTAAAGAAAGTGGAAGTTATATAACTAATTTTGATAAAATTTTAGATATTGTTAAGAAATTTGATGAAACTTCTATTGATGAGGTTTTGTGTAAAATATATTTAGAATTTGGTATATATAATAGTTATATTGCTAATAGAAAAGTAAAAGAAGTTACTCCATTATTAGAAAAAGATATAGATTTTGATGAAGTAAGTGTTAAAGTTGATGATATTTTAAATTATTTAGATACATCAAAAGAAGAAATAGATAGTG
>CAKORH010000019.1 GCA_934101235.1 uncultured Bacilli bacterium
CACTATAACTCCTCTATAAGAATCAAAATAAGAATCAAATATTAATGCTCTAGTTTTATCTTCATTATTTACTATTGGAGCAGGTATTCTTAAAACAATAGCATCTAATAATTCTTTAACACCTTGACCAGTCTTTCCACTACATAAAATAATATCTTCTTTTTTAAAACCTAATACATCAACAATTTCATTAGTAACCTTATCAATATCAGCATTAGGTAAATCAATTTTATTAATAATAGGAATAATAGTTAAATTATTATTAATTGCTAAATATAAATTAGCCAAAGTTTGTGCTTCAATACCTTGTGCAGCATCTATAATTAATAATGCACCATCACACGCTGCCAAACTACGAGATACCTCATAAGAAAAATCTACATGACCAGGAGTATCTATTAAATGCAAAACATAATTTTCATTATTATACTTATAATTTAATTCTACAGCATTTAATTTAATAGTTATTCCACGTTCTCTTTCAATATCCATAGAATCTAATAACTGATCTTTCATATCATGTTTACTTACACTACCAGTTAATTCTAATATTCTATCTGCCAATGTACTTTTACCATGATCAATATGAGCTATAATTGAAAAATTTCTAATTTTATTATTCATCTTATCACCTGACTACTAACTATTTTACCATATAATTCAAAAAAACACATAGAATTTATTTTATGTGTTTTTATCATCTTTTTTTAAAACCTTAACTTTAGGTTTTTCTTTCTTATCATCATATTTATTTATTAAATCATTTATTATTTTCTTATACTCTTCTAGTTCATTAATATAAAAATATTCTTCTGATATGAAATTCTTTTCGATAGTTTTCTTTACTTTATGTTTATATACATTATCCTTCGCTAATGCTTTTTCTATTTCCTTTACTTTATCATCAATTAGTTTGGCTATCTCTTTTTCTGATTTTTGATTTTTATGCATCTCTTTAAGTACCATTACAGCAATAGACATAACTACACTACAACCTGTTATGGTTAGAGAAAAAATTAGTATTTTTCCTAATAAATAAGTGGAGTCAGCCACTATTGTACCCGCAAAAACCATAAACGCAGCTGAAACTAGAAGTATGATCGCTGGTATTAAAATTGTTATAAATTTTAATTCATTTCTATCTTTCTTTTGTTCTGCCAAATCTATTAAGTCAAATTTTAATTTTTCATAATATTTTTTTCGATTCATATTTTTCACCTAATCTATTTTTTTTATTAACTTATGTACAGATGTTGTAACATTTTCTACAGGCATCAACAAACAATTATGTGAAAACAACATTCTATACCCATCATATTCAGTTAATAATTCTAAATCGTTTTTACTATCTCCAACGCTACAAACATCTTTAATATTCCAATTATTTTTTTCTATTAAAAATCTAGCACCATCTACTTTATTAGATTTAGGTGCAACCACTATTTCATTATGCAAGAAATTTGGAACAATACTAATAGAATTTTCATATTCAAACATACTCTTTAAAATTTTTTGTAATTCATTAATACTTTTAGGCTTTATAGACATCAATACAACTTCATTAATTTCATCAATTTTTCCATATTCATCATATATAGTTGCTCTTGTTACTATCTTTTCATTTTCAATGATCTTTTTTAATTCCAAAAGTACCTCTTTACTTATTTTTTTTGCATCCAACAAATCTAAATTATTATCAAACGTAACTCTCCCATCATATGTAGTTAAATAAGAAAAATTTATTTTATATCTTTTTATTTCTTCTAATATAGAACTAGTACTTCTACCAGTAGTTATGACAAATTTATTATCATTGTTTAAAAAATTATTTATAGATTTTAAATTTTTTTCAAACGTAATTCTCTCAAATATATTTGGGTTGTTTAAAAAAGTTTTTATAGTTCCATCATAATCACTAAATATAATTTTCATATTTTATTCCCCTCAACAAAAGTATATATATTATATAATTATTTTATACTGATTTCAATATATCATTTATTACATAAGTTGCACATAGTATTCCAGCAGTAGCAGGAACCATCATAAAACTACCTAAGCCATCACAATCTATTGCCTTTTCAGTAGAAGACACAACATATATTTTTTTATTTATTTTTAACTCTTTAACTTTTCTTCTTAATATTCTTGCTAAAGGATCATAATTAGTTTTATCAAGTGTAGTAATAGACAACATACTAGGATTTAACTTTCTAGCAGTACCCATACTAGATATTAATTTAAAATTCATACTTACACTATATTTTATAATTTCTAACTTAGTATTTACACTATCACAAGCATCAATAACATAATCATAATTATTACTTAATAATTCCTTAATATTATTATTATCTAAAAATATATTATAAGCATTAATATTAATTAAAGGATTTATACTTAATGCTCTTTTCTTAGCTTCTTCAATCTTTATATTACCAATATTACTTTGATTAGTTATAATTTGTCTATTTAAATTACTAATATCTATTTTATCAAAATCAACTATATCTATATTATTAATACCACTTCTAACTAAGGTTTCAAAAGCATAACCACCTACACCACCTAAACCAACTATTAATACTTTCTTATTCTTAATCTTATTAAAATCATTTTCACCAATTAACTTTATAATTCTATCATACATATTTTTTCACCCACAATAAAACCTAGAAATCAGTATGTGTGATAAAGCCCGCTCTCGCCAGGTGGGCATCACATAATACATTTTAGGATCCTAGTTCACTTAATGGACTAGTCTTCAACACCACATATTAATTAGATTCCCAATTATCACCTTAGTCGGTTTTATGTAATACCAATCATCTAGGTAATTTTATTATACCATAGAAAAAATAAGATGCATTAAAATTAACATCTTATTTACACATATTAGTAAAATAAATTTATAATAGAGATTTTACTAAACTTTCAAATTCTTGTTTTATAATTTCTAATCTACCTTCTGTTTTTGCTTCAAATCTCAT
The DNA here is from genome assembly GCA_934101235.1 of uncultured Bacilli bacterium. GTDB lineage: Bacteria > Bacillota_I > Bacilli_A > RF39 > UBA660 > UMGS1124. The sequence continues at coordinate 2,991 of CAKORH010000019.1, forward strand.
AGTTAAATTAGGACCTGTATTACTACATCTAATTAAAGCCCAACCGTCATCAAAAGTTACTCTAACACCATCTATGTCTAAATAATTATAACCTTTAGATTGTACATAATGTTTAACTTCTTCTACAATATTCCATTTTTTATCATCAGTAGTAGGTACTTTAATTTCAGGAGTATTATAATACTTATTATAACCCTCTAACAATTCTGAACATTTTTTTGAAGTATTACTTAATATTTCAAATACTCGTAATCCAGCATAAATTCCATCATCAAAACCATAAAACTTATCTCTAAAAAATATATGCCCAGAATATTCTCCACCAATTAAAACATTTCTATCTTTTAAAACAGTTTCAATATAAGCACTTCCATTTTTTACCATTATTGGATTACCACCAATATTTATAATATCTTCTTCCAATGCCTTAGAACATTTAACATCCATAATAACTTTTTTATTTATACTTTTATTAATAATATGTCTAGCAAAAATAGCAATTAATTTATCACTTTCAATAGTATTACCATTTTCATCTACTATACCTATTCTATCTCCATCACCATCAAAAGCCATACCAAAATCGCATTTTTCACTTACTACTATTTGTTTCAATTCAGTCAAATTCTTATCATCATTAGGATCTGGATTATGATTTGGAAAACTTCCATCACTTTCACAATTTATAAATATTGGTTCAATATTATAATTCTTAATTACATCTTTAATAAATATAGAAGTTGTTCCATTACCAGCATCTATAGCAACTTTTAAACGTCTTTTACCTATATTTATATAAGCACCTAACATATCTATATAACTTTTTCTTAAGTTAAAATATTCTACATTACCATTGCCAACAATATATTCTTTAGATTTAATTAAATCATATACTTTATTAAGTTCTTCTTTTCTTAAATGTAAAAATTCATCTCCAAACAACTTAAATCCATTTTCATTAGAAGGATTATGACTTGCAGTAACCATAATACCAGCCTGTATATTAAAATACATAGTACCATAATTTAAAAATGGAGTAGTCGACATACCTAAAAATTTAATATTAACACCAGTAGACTTTAAACCTTTCATTACATTTAATACTAAACTCTCTCCACTTAATCTATTATCATAACCAACAACGCACTCATATTTTTTATTTTCAATTAAATAAGTACCAAATGCTTTCCCAACTATAAAAGCAAAATCTTCAGTTATATTTTTACCATATACTCCTCTAATATCATTTTCTCTTAAAACACTATAATCAAACACACTAATCTTCCCTTTCAAATAACAATGGAGTTTTGATCATTTCTTCTGGAATTTTTATATCCATATATTTTAAAATTGTTGGTGCAATCATAGTAATATCACCAAACTCTTTCAATTTTACATTTTTATCACAGAAAATAAATGGAACTGGACTCATAGAATGAGTAGTTATTGATGCATCTTTATCATCAATCATATTGTCTATATTACCATGATCACTAGTAATTATTAATTTATAAAAATTATCTTCTGCTGCTTCATATATTTTACCGAGTGCTTCATCTACATATTTTAAAGCATTTATAGAGGCTTCATACTTACCAGTATGTCCTACCATATCTGGATTAGCAAAATTAACTAATATAAAATCATAATCTTTTTCTATACATTTAATAGTCTGTTTAACAACACCAGCTAAACTCATTTCAGGTTGTAAATCATATGTAGCCACCTTAGGACTTTCAACTTTATAATTATCACAGCCCTTTAGTTTATCATCTATTCCACCATTAAAGAAATATGTTACATGTGCATACTTTTCAGTTTCAGCAATTCTAGCTTGACTCATACCTAAATCACTAAAATATCTACCTATACTATATACATTATCTAATTCTTTTTTAAATAATGATTGACAGTCAACGTCAGGTACTTGAAACATACTAACAACTTTTAAATTATTTACATGTCCTATAGGATATTCACTAAAACTTAAATCTGTTAAACTTTTTAATATTTGTCTAGATCTATCACTTCTAAAGTTTAACCATAATAATCCATCATGTTCTTTAATTTTAGAATCAGGATTTAATATTAATGGAGGTAAAAATTCATCAGTTAGACCTCTTTTATAACAATTTCTTACAGCAATATCTGGATCAATTATCTTTAAACCTTTACCATTTATTAATAAATCAGAATATACTCTAGTTCTTTCCCATTTATTATCTCTATCCATAGCATAAAATCTACCACAAAGAGTACCAATATATCCAATATCTAATTCTTTAAGTAAATTATTCATATCATCAACATAATTTAATGCACACATAGAATCAGTATCTCTACCATCAGTAATTGCATGAAAAACAATTTTTTTAACTCCAACACTTTTTAATAATGGAATTAATCCCTTCATATAATTAATATCACTATGTACTCCACCATCACTAAGTAATCCCATTAAATGTAATGTAGAATCATTCATTTTAACATGTTCAACTAATTTTATTAATTCTTCATTATCTAATATACTACCATCATAAATAGAATCATTTATTATGGTAATATCTTGTTTTATTTTTTTACCTATACCTATAGCAGTATGACATACTTCACTATTACCAAATTGATCAACAGGTAACCCAACATAACTACCACTAGCCTGTAATACACTATGAGGATATTTAGCCCAAAGTTCTTTATAATTATGCATATCAGCATCAATTATAGCATTGCCCTTTACTTCTTCTCTATAACCAAATCCATCCATAATCAATAAAATTATTTTTTTCATTTTTTATCACATCTTTCTAATCGAGAGTAATTTCACATTTTTTTTCTATACTATCAGAATTAAAACTATCAGAATTTTTTATAATCTCAGATTTTAATTTTAAACTACTTAAATCATAATATACCATTATATATACTTGCCCGCCACTATATGTTTCATCAGTTATCTCATTTTTTATATATTCTTTTTCTTCATCATCACTAATAATTATGCCATTTTGAATTAAAAAATTAACTGTAAAACAATAATTTTTATTTCTTTCTTTCTCAATATCTTTACTTCCATCATATATTTTATCTTTCATATATTTTTCAACATATGCTAAAGTTTCAGAACTAATTGTACTTTTTTTAGATTCATAATTACGTGTTTTTATATTTGTACTAATTGTTTGATATGCAGGCATAGTAATAACTGCTAAAATAGCAAGTATTGTAACTACTGCAATTAATTCAACAAGCGTAAATCCTTTATTCATAGTACCACCTAGTATAATTCTAACATAAAACATTAAAAAAAAGTAGTACAATTAATTACTACTCTTTTGTTATCTTAATATTTACCTTACTAGTTGTTGAAACTAATGTAAATCTAGAATCATCAGTTTCTAATTTTACTTCAACCTGATGTGTACCAACAGTATAACCAGATAAATCTACATAAGCATTAATCTTAGAAGCATCTAAATTCTCAAGTGCACTTGAAACACCTTTTGCTATAACTGTTATAGTTCTATCATTCTCAGTCAACGCAGAAGCAGAATATCCATCAGCTAAATTTATTGACGTAACTGAAATGCCTGTAAATTCCTTACTAGATTCAGTATCTAAAGTAACTGTAACACTAGTTGTTGTATCACTCATATATCTTACACCAGCAGGTTTTGTTAAATTAACACCATTAAATGTTTTATCACTATTTAATCCAGAAATATCAATTGGTGCTTCTATAGCAGTTAATTTATCTAATACTTCTTGATCACCATATACGGTAACTTTATTGACACTAGAAACTATACTACTTAACGCATTACCTGTTGTAATATTACCTGTTGTAACAACTTTAACTGGTAATTCTACCGAATAAGAATCTACTTTTACTTTTGCTGTTAATTTATTTGGTACCATTTCTACATTCTTAACTTTATTTCCATTGTTATCATATGCTACTAAAGTTATAGAATCAACATCATATTCACCTTTATTAGTTAATCCAGCCTTACTAATATCAATTAAAGCCTTTACATTAGAAATAGTATCTAAAGTTTCTTTTGAACCTTTAACTATAACTTCACTCTTATCTAATTGAATACCACTAATACTTAATTTTTTATCTAACTTATTTTCATTCATTAAATCATAAGTTAAATTAAATACTTGACTTTCTTTTTCACTAATTTTAATAGAAACTGTTGAAGGATCTAATTTATAACTAACATTATTCATAGAATGATTATATTTTAATTTAACTTTATATGTTCCTGGAGTATAATTAGTTAAATCTAATACAACTTGATGATCTCCAATTTGTTTTGCTAAATATAAATTACTCTTAGAACCTATTAATGTAATGTCTACTGTTTCAGGAACTCCTTCAACAACATAATTTTCTTCATTATATATTATATTAACTGGTTGATCAGTAATTACTTCAGCTTCATTATCGACTAAAGTTAAAACTTTTTTATCTACAAGCATAAATACTCCAATTGCACAAAACAATGAAATATATAATAAAACTATAGGTCTATTTAAAATCTTTTCTAATTTACCACTACTATTCTTTTTTGAAGAACCAATTCTATAAATTAATTTACTAATAGGAGTAACTAATAATACATCTATTATTTTATAAATACCTTTAAATATTGCAATGAAAGGTTTTAATATTTTATTCATTTATATCATCCTCCTCATCTGCATCATAGAATACTTCAGCTTTTGGTTTTAATTCATCTAACAACTTAATTTTAAACTCTTCTAATGTAAGATTATAATATAAATGATTATCAACAGCTATAGATATTCTACCTGTTTCTTCAGATACTACTAATGCAATTGCATCAGTTTCTTCTGCTACTCCTAAAGCAGCTCTATGACGAGTTCCTAATTTCTTATTAACATTAGGATTCATACTAGTTTTAAATACAGCACCAGCACAAGTTAATCTATCACCTTGAATAATTACTCCACCATCATGAAGTGGATTTGGTGGTAAAAATATAGCATCTAATAATGGTGCAGTAACATCTGAATAAATCTTATTAGCAGGTTCTATATATTCTTGTAAAGACATATTTCTTTCCAGAACAATTAAAGCACCTATTCTATTCTTCTTCAAATATTCTATTGCTGTCATTAATTCAAATACAATTTTTTCTCTTTCATCAACGGTTAACACCTTATGTCTACCTAACAATTGACTTCTACCAATACTTTCTAAAACATTACGTATTTCCGGTTGAAATATAATTATTAATGCAATTGGTCCCCAAGATAATACATACTCTAATAGTAAACCAACTGTATATAAATCTAATAAATTACTTAATATTTTAATTAAAATTATAATTAAAACACCTTTAAATATTAAAACCATTTTTACGTTATTTTTAATATTCTTAAAAATAAAATAAAACATCATCCAAACAATACAAATATCAATTATTTTTGTAATAATGCTCCAAACTGTAGTAAATGTCATAACATCACTCCTCTATACTATATACTATTATAACAAAATATATTTAATAATACCACAAAAAAAGATAACAAGAATATTATTTTTTATTTTCTTGTACATCTATTTGATTATAATTATTTAATAACTCATCACTATTATTTTTTACTTCATTGGTATTAATATTAGCCATTTCTATTGGTTTAATATCACTACTCTTTCTAACTTCTACATCTTTTTTTTCAGGTCTAACTCTTAATAAATCAATTAAATAACCAATTAATGCAAAAACAAAGAATAATCCAATTAATATTATTAATAAATAATTTTCTAAGAAAAATTGCATAAAATCACCCTTTTTATTCTATAGTCACATTTTTACTAATAGGTTTTATTTGTATAAATGTATTACCATCATCTACACTTATTTCTTCACCTTTTTTATTTTTATAAACAGTTTTAGCTTCTCTACTTGACTTACTCCATGTAATTTCAATTGATTGACCATCAGTTATTAAATAACCTTCACCATTACCAACATCATACAATTCTTGTCTACCTTTTTCATCACCAGCAATTGAAGAAATATCCATATTCATAATAATAACATTTTTTACATGAACTTGTTCATTAGTATTCAAATCTATATGTGGATTATCTCCATTATATCTCAAATAATATTTATTAACTTCATCATAAATATATTTTACACTACTACCTAAATAGTCAACTTTGACACTATTTGCAACTTTATAAGTTTCATCATCACTTAAATCTATATTTTTCTTATATTTTAATAATTGATAACTATCACTTGTAGTTCTATACTTCTTATCTTCTGCAGCTTTCTTTATATTATCTGTATTAGTAAATGCATTATTAGGAGCACTGTATTGTTTATCTCTCCAGAACATATTACTCGGATTATATAATCCATTCAAATTATTTATTCCCAAAGTTTTAATATCACTTTGTGCATATGGACTCCATCCAAAATGTACATAAATTGCATCATTCTCTAAAGCATAATCTAAATAATAATGTCTACTACTTCTTGTAGGACCAATTCTATCTACCTTAACATCTTTATATAAAGCCATTAATCTAGTGATTCCACCTTCAACAGTTATTTCATATACTAAATCTGAATATTGTATTCCATAGTGTCTCTTTGTAGCTTCTGCATCATTAGGTATCATTACTGCATATGGTCTCATATTACTGTTAACATCATATACATCTAATGTTTCAACAGTTTTATCTTTTTTCTTAGTAGTTACTTTATTATCATTACTTTTATTTTTTTCACTAATTAAATTTAAAACAATTATACCAACTAAAATAATTATTAACCCACATACAACCATTATTAATTTTTTATGCTTAGATTTTAATTTTTGTTTTTTAGTTTTAGGTATCTTTATATCATCATTTTTATCCTTACTTTCTTTTTTAGACTTATGATTTTTTACAGTTGCCATATTATTCACATCCCTATATATAAATAATAACATAAAAAGAAAAAATAATAAAATAAAAATTGAATTTAAAAAAAACAAATGTTATACTCTTATTAGGAGTTGATTATATGGATGAAAAACTAAAGAAAATTGTATATATAGGTTTAGGAGTATGTTTTATAATATTTTTATTTTTATTTATAATTACATCTTGTGATAAAAAAATAAAACCAAAAGATTTAGAATTAAAAATAGTAACAAACGCAAAAAAATATTATAAAGATCATACTGATGAATTACCTAACGAAAATGGTATATTATCTATTTCATTAGATGAATTAACAGAAAAAGGAATTATAAAGAAAATAAGTAAACTAATTGATAAAAAAACTACATGTTCAGGCACTTTAACAATTGAAAATAATAATAATTATTATATGTATTCACCAAACTTAACATGTACATCAGAAAAAGAATCATATCAATCAGAAAATTTAAAAGATATTTTATTAGAAAATGTTGTTAATGAAGGTAATGGATTATATAAAATTGGAAATGCTTATTATTTTAGAGGAGACGAAATAAACAATAATTTAATATTTGATGGTATTGAATGGAAAATCACAAAAATCAATGAAGATGGTTCTATAAGAATTATTGATAATAGCAGAAGAAAAAATGTTGTTTGGGATGATAGATATAACGAAGAAAAAAGAACAACATCAGGTAGAAATAGTTATATTTATAATGGTATGAATAGTAGAATAAAAGAAACACTTGATGAAATATATAATTCTGAATCTGTATTAAGTAATGACGGAAAAGGTTATATTAAAAAAACTAATTTATGTATAGGAAAAAGAAGTGAAGAAGATACAGTTAATGATGGTAGTTTAGAATGTAGCCAAACTTTAAATGATCAATATTTAGGTTTAATACAACTTAACGAATATATGTTAGCAAGTTTAGATACAGGATGTATAAAAGCTACTTCACAAGCATGTAAAAATTATAATTATCTTTCTACATTTACTAATACATATTGGACTATTACAGCTGATTCAACAAATACAAATAAAGTATTTAAAATAAATACTACACCATATAGTAC
>CAKORH010000020.1 GCA_934101235.1 uncultured Bacilli bacterium
ATATTCATTAGTGTAACAATTTTTACAAATATAACCGCCTGTATCTCCATCTATTGTTACTATGTCTTTTTTGTTGCCACATTTAGAACAACTTTCAAAATTAACTCCTACTCCTAAATAGTCTAGTACTTTTAATTCATAAATATTTGTTAGTACTAAGGGATTTAAGTTATCATTAAGTTTAAGTATGGTATTAATAAATAAATCATATAATGTATCATATTCATTTGTTTGTTTTGCTACTTGGTTAGTTAGTTCTACTATATAGCTTAAATAACTTATTGCTTCTAAGTTTGTTTTAATATTATTTAAATCATTTATAACACTAGCTTCTTTAATATAATGAAGGTTGTTATTATTTTTTTTATTTATTATAAATTTACCATATGTAAATTTTGTAGTATTAACTCTTAGATTACTTTTTAAAGATTTAGCTCCTTTAGCAATACATCCTTTAATACCATCTTTTGTAAATATATTAATTATTTTAGATGTATCTCCGTAATCTACTACATTAAATATAAATCCTTCTATACTGTCTAACACTTTATCACTTCTTTTTATATTCTAAATAATATTCTATCTTTCCAGTTTTTTTAAATAATTCCCATAATTCACGTTTTTCCATAATCATTAACCCTTTCTAATTAAGTAGTGGTTAATATATGAAAAAATTATTCACTATTTTTTAAATTTTGTTTTACTATTTCAAATAAATAGTATATATATGGCATTTTATATTTATTCATGTAATTGATAATACTCTCTATTTCATTTTTTTTCATTTCTTTATTATTCTTTTTAATTACATTTATAAATTCATTTAATTTTAATTTATTATCATACATATGATATTTTTCTAAATAAATATTTACATTATCTATTATAAAATTAGAAAATGTTTCATTATTGTTCTTTAAATAATATATTAATAAATTACTATCCCAACCTAATACTTGATAGTATTCATATATATCAAATGGTTTATCATTAACTAAGTCATCACTTATTTTATCTACTACTTCTTTTACTTTGTCTAAATTTTCTTTATTAAATGTATTTTCTCTTTTTAAAAATTTTCTAAGAGTTGATTTTTCTTCTTTTGATAAATAATAATTTTCAGTATTATTTATAAATTTTATAAAATTATTATAGTCAATATTATTTGCTTCTATATATTCTTTTATATTATGTTTATCTTCTTTTATGTAATTATTTATTATATTTAGTAATATTTCTGCTTCTTTTCTTTTATTTATTTTTTTATTTTCAGTTTTATTTTTAAATTTTAAGTTATATTCTAAATATAATTTATTAATCTTTTTACTATCTTTTAATTCATTTAAATAATCATTAACTATTTCTTTATATTCATTTAAAGTAATATTTTCTTTTTTTATAAATTCTTCTAATTTTTTTAATTCTCCGTTAGATTCGATATAAAATTTTAAATATTCTTCTTTTTTACTCATCTATGATACCAAATTCTTTTAAATATCTTTCTTTATCTCGCCAATTTTCAATTGTTTTAACATATAATTCTAAATAAACTTGTTTACCTAATCTATTTTCTATATCTACTCTAGCACGAGAACCTATTTCTTTTAACATACTACCATGTTTACCGATTATTATTTTTTTAAGTGATGATCTACTTACTATTATATCTACACTAATATTAACTATATTAGCTTTTTCTTGATATGATGTTGTTACACAGGTTACACTGTGTGGTACTTCATCATTTGTTAGAGATAGTATTTTTTCTCTTACGAATTCGCTTGCTAAAAAATATTTACTAGCATTTGTTATTATTCCGTCATCATAGTATTTTACATTATCATTTAAATATGTTTTTAGTACCTTTATTAATCTATCTACATTATCATTTTTTAATGCTGATATTGGTATTATTTCTGCAAAGTCATATAAATCTTTATATGTATTTATTGAAGACATTATTTGTTCATCGTTCATTTTATCAATTTTGTTTAAGATTAATATTACTGGAACTTCTATATTTTTTAATGCATTTATAATAAATTTGTCTCCTTTACCAAGGCCACTTGATGCATCTACTAAAAATAAAATAACATCTATATCATCTAAAGAGTTATAGGCTTCTTTATTTAATTCTTTTCCTAGTTTATCTACTGGTTTATGTATTCCTGGAGTATCTACAAATACTATTTGAGTATCTTTATCATTATATACTCCATGTATGGAATTTCTTGTTGTACCAGCAACATCACTAACTATTGCAATTTTATTATTTACTAAAGTATTTAATAATGTACTTTTGCCAGTATTTGGTCTACCAATGATACTTACGAATCCACTTTTCATGTTTCTCACTCCTCTAAGTTTCTTAAGAACAATATTATTATACATTATTTTTTCGTAATTTGGTATAAGTAATACTATAAAACTTAAAAATGTTATAAGTATTAATAATTATAAAATTAAACGTACTAGATTGTACGTTAATTATGTTTATTTTTTAATATATATTATTATATAGGTTTCCTACTTTTAATACTCTACTTTCTTCATTAAGAGTATATAGTATTACACTTTTTTCTGGTTCAAAAAATTCTGTTATTACTCTTTCATTTAAATATTTTAAATCGCTTATGTTATTTGTTCCAACCATTATATATATTTTTTCAAAGTCACCTTTTTTATAACCTTCAGTTATAGCACTTGCTATTGCGATTTGTTCTGCATAAATTCCATCTCTATAAGTTGCATTTTTTACAGTAACACCCTTAAAATATGTTCCATCTTTCATTAAAACAATAGATGCAAAGCAAGTTTTTTCATATGGTGAATAAGAATTACTTAATAAATTTTTTAATTCACTAATCATGTAAATCCTCCTCCCCAAATGTATGTGGACAAAGATCACTTAAAATAAATTCTTTTTTATTTCCTGATACATCGTATGAAATTAATTTTTTATCTAATTCAAAAAATTCTACTATTTGTTGTCTACATAAAAAGCATGGTGTAATTACATGGTTAGCCTTACTCATTATATAAATACTATCAAAGTCATGCTTAGTATATCCGTTTGATATAGCTCTTCCTATTGCTACTTCTTCTGCACACATACCATCTTTAAATGATGGGTTTTCTATATTAACTCCTTTAAAATATGTTCCATCTTTCATTTTTACTATGCATGCTACTTTGAAATTACTATAAGGTGTATATGCATTATCAATTATTTTTTTTAATTCTTCAAACATTACTTTTCCCCTTTTCAATTATTTAAATCTCTTTTTAATTTTTTTACAGGTAATACTTATATCTCTTAAGTTGTCTTCAGTCTTTAAATTAACATTGAATAATCTTATATATATTTTAATGTATTACCAAATTTATCTTTCATCCATTTATGTGGTGGCATTAGCCATACATGTAAATGATTATCATTTTTCTAAATAATTACTTAAACATTTATTTTATTTCATAATCTAGCCCATCATAGCTTGTTATGTTCATGATAATATTCCTAACTCATTTAATATTTCTTTTTGTAAACCAAACATCTCTTCTTCTTCTTTTTTTCCTAATGTGTGATCATAGCCAAGTAAATGTAGTATTCCATGTACAGTTAAGAAAGATAATTCTCTTTTTTCACTATGATTATAGTCTTTAGATTGACTTATCATTTTTGGTATTGATATAAATATATCACCAAGTGAATTAATTACTGCATCTATATGTTTATTATCATTTAGAGCAAAAGATAATACATCTGTAGTTCTATCTATTCCTCTATATTCTTTATTTAATTTATGCATTTCTTCATCACTGATAAAAATAATATCAAATACACTATTATTTACATTCATCTTTTTTAATGTATAATCTATTACTTCATTTAAATAATCATAATCTTTATAACCATAGTTATCTATAATATCATATTCGTTATTCATAAAACCTCCAATATTCCATAATGTTCAAGTACTATAAATATTCCTATAAGCATTATAATTATCCAAATTATATTGAATATCCAATCTTTTTTTAAACATGGTGGTAATTTTTCTTTTATAATATCTAGTACTCTATAAGTTAAATATCCTAGTGTGCCACCTAATACATTTAAAATTATATCATCTATATCAAAACTTCTACCAATAAACATTTGAATACATTCTATACTAGTTGAAGTAATAATTGTAATTAATATATTTAAAAGTATACTTTTATTTTTTAAAATAGTATTTATAAAGTAACCAAATGGTACAAATAATAGTACATTGCCTATTACATTTTTATAAAATAATGGACTAGATAAATTATACCTACTTATTTCTTTAAAAGGTATAAAGTTATTTGAAAATGACTCAAAGTCTGTACTTGTAACAAGTTCAAATAATAAAAACATATAAAGTACAAAGGCTAATGTAAATAAGTCCTTGTATAAAGTAAATTTTTTCTTATTAATTATTACATCGATTATTCTAATGGTACAAACTACTATTATAAATAAAAGTAGCATTGGCCAAATATCATTTAATACTACATTAACTTCAGTTGGTATCATAGTTTGCCTCCATATCTCATATATATTGTACTATTATTTAGTATTTTTTTAAAGTACTTTATCAGTATAAAATAAAAATGCACAATATTTTGTGATTATGTACACTTTTTATAATAATCATTAATCTTTAGTTTTCTTTAAGACTACTACTCCTCTTTTTTTGCAACTATCTTTTCCTTCAGGACATACTTTTAATACTTCACATGATGGTCCAAAAGATTTAGATACTAGAGGTGTTACATTTGATGTTAATCTTACCATTTCTTTAACAATATTTCTTATTTCCCATTGTGCTTTATTACATGTACGCATTCTACTAATCCATTCTAATGCTCTAGCATTTAGTGTTGTTGATACATTTAAACAATTTCCAGATAAATAAAAATACACTAGGTCTTCATCTCTAACACCTTGTTCTTTAAAATAATCTACTAATATTTTGTTATTTTCGAATATTTCTTTGTATTCTAATTCATGGGTTTTCTTTATACTTTCTGGCATTACATAATTATTTAAATTATTTAGAGGACAAAAATCTGGTATCATAAGTGATTGCATTCTATGTCTAGTTAAATGTGTTAATACTGCAAGTGATATAGGAAATTCAAATTTGTACATTACACATTCTAATTCTCTTTGATCTTTTTTATTTATTATTGCATCCATAAGTTTATCTTTTATATCTTTGTCTTCTCTCATTAATTCATATAAAAGAATACTTGCTTCTTCATATGATATGTCATATCTATTTTGTAAAGCACTCACTAATACTTTAAAATCTCCATTTTCTGTATAATCTAATAAAGTTACTTTATCTATACTTTCTTCGTTACCTTTTAAATTTGTATTATCATTAACATATTTATCTACAAAAGATAATTTATCTTTATAGTAACTTTTATTTTCTTCTTTTTTAAATTCTTCACTTAAGTATAGAGCATATTCTAATATTTTATTTTTTAATTTTGTAGCAAATTCTTTAACCTCAGTTATATTGCTATTTTTGCCATATAATAAATCACAAGTCATACGAATAAGTTCGTGAGCATCACATCCCATAATAATATTAGAATGATATGAATATGGCAATATAAATCTAGCATCTTCTATCGGGATTCCTTCATCATTTAATTTTCCATATTTATTAAATAAACTTTGCATGTAATTATTATAAGTATTTTTTAACTCTTCATTATTTGGTAAAACATTACCATCTTTATCTTTAAAATCTGGTGTATAAAAACCTGCATTTCTAAAATCTACATTACGTCTAGATTTTATTGTGAATGATGTTAATCTATAACTAATTATAATTTGTTCTATTATTGGAGTAACATCTTCTATGGCAAAAACTAAATAATCATGTTCTAATATAGATTTATGACCAGAATTTAAAATAAGTTTTATTAACTTTAAATTTTTTTCATAATCATTTCTACTATTATAAACTTCTGTTACAGTTCCATTTGCTCTTGATAAATTACCTGCAGATGCAACTATTTTTACTCTACTTTCTACTTCTTCTTTGGTAGAATTACCTAACATTAATACTTTCATAATACTCTCCTTTTTTTACTAAAGTTTATTATAACAAATATTATAATTAAGTGAATGTTTTTTTACATATTTTTACACTTTTATTAATATAAATAATATTAGAATAAAAGATAAAATATAAAAATTAAAAATTTTCAAATTTCATCACTTAGAATCTTACGATTATCTTTTTCTATTTTATTAATTTTACATCTTTAAAGGCTTGTAATCTTAGAATCATTTCCGTACTTTTTATTTATCATTTATTAAAAGCATACTTCTCTTTTTATTTATCTTCTAATATTATATTCATACTATACAAGATAAAAGAGTATTTAATAATCCCAATACTCAGTATAGTTACCATCTTCTTTATAATAATCATTCATATCAACATGCCAATAAAAATTATTTACTAACGCTTCTTTAGTATATTCCTTAATTAGAGCACCATTATAAGGTTTAGCATACCATAAACTTTCAGCAATATAATATTTATTATCTTTAATACCAGCAACAAGTGCAATATGTCCACCTTCAATTCCGTGTCCACTTATTAAATCTCCTGCCTTGATAGTATTATTATTTACAGCTTCTGTTAACTTTATTTTTTTTCCTAAATCAGTCATATCAGGTATTGTACTAACTCCTGCCCCTAAATCTTCACATTCAAATCCACCATTATAAACTATCCAACTAATAAATCCACTACAATCAAAACCATTTTTTCTAATTCCTTCACTAGGAAAAGAATACATTTCACAACCCCAAGTAGTAGGCCCATACATAGAACTTTCTATATTTTGAAATCTAGAATTATTTAAATATAAACCTTTATGATAATATCTACCTTCACCATCTATTTTAGAACCAACTCCATAAGGATGTAACCTACCATTTTCACTAAAATAAGAAATTCTGTAAGGAAACTCTAAAGTTAAAAATCTTACTGCTGCTAATACTCCTGCTCTAGTTTTATACCCAGCCTCATTAACACGACTCGATAATATTTCATCTAACAAATCATTATCACTTTTGGAATATATCCCACAAGATAAATAACTTCTATTATAATCATAATATTCTCCATATGTACTAATCTTATCAGTTACCAATACATCAATATATTCACTAATACTATCTACACTAACCATTATTTTAGTACTACCACTTTTGATACCAGTAATAATGCCATCACCATTAACACTTGCTATACTATCATCTAATGATTTATATAGAACTTGACTATTTACTTTACCTAATACTTCATAACTAACATTTATTTTCTTAGTACCACCTATTGCTAAATAAATTTTATCTTTATTGACATTTATACTTAGTACTTTACTCAAGTCTTTATTATTATATTTTTTAATTTTATTAAATTTATTTTTTAAATAAATATATTTAGAATCAGTATAATCAATAACACATTTATTATTTTTCATACTAATCCATTTTACATTATTTAAATCATTACCAATATAACAATAGGTTTCATAATTATTACTTAATTCTATAACTATTTTATTATCTTTATCTAAATAAATATTTTTAATATTATTATATTTATTAAATAAAAAATATAAACAAACACTGCTAAATATAATTAACCAAATTATAATACTTGTTATTATAATATGCTTCTTTTTATTATTTTTCATATCACACCTACTATATAATATATATCATACTATATATAAAATATAAACTATTATTTTACATAATATAAGTTTTTACATATTTTTTATAACTAATACTATATAATAAATGTTATAATATTTTAAAAGGAATGATTATTATGAAAACAACAATATTAATATTAATTAACAAATTAGCTACTAAAATATGCCACCTATTTAAAAGAGACGGAAGTGTATTTCCAGGTAGTATAGTAAATAAATATGATAAAACTATATTAAAAAAAATAAAATATCCTAAATATGTAATTGGTATCACAGGTAGTAGTGGTAAAGGTTCTACTACTTCACAAGTAGCTTATATATTAGAAAAAAATGGTTATAAAGTAGTATGGAATAAAAGTGGTTCTAATTTAATCAACGCAGCAGTTACATTAATATTAAATAATACTAATCCAATAACTAAAAAACTTAATGGAGACATATTATTAATGGAATTAGATGAATCATTTATATCTAAAATATTTGAAAAAAATACTTTAACTCACTTATTAATAACAAACATAACAAGAGATCAACCAGCAAGAAATGGACACCCAGAATTAATATTAAACAAAATAATAAATAGTATTGGAGATAATACACATGTAATTATAAATGCTGATGATCCATTCTTAAATAGATTAAAATATATACATCATGGTCTATTAACAACATATGGAGTTAACAAAACAAAATATGATACGACTGAACCAATTAACGATTCAATAGATAGTGCATATTGTCCATTATGTCATACTAAACTAGTATATAATTATTACCATACTGGTCACATAGGAAAGTATAGATGTCCTAAATGCGAATTTGGTAGAGAAAAAGTTAATTTTGAAGCAAGTGATGTAGATTTAAAAAAACAATTTTTTACAATAAATGATTCTATATATCATATTAATAAAGATGTATTCTTTGCAGTATATTATACTCTAGCAGCATATACACTATGTAAAACATTAGGATTAAGTGATAATAAAATTAAAAAATATTTAAATGATGAACCTATGCCTTCTAAAAGAATGAAAGAATTACATATAGATAATAGATTAGTAAATATGATTGAAAGTAAAAATGAAAATAATTTAAGTTATTATGAAGCACTACATTATATACGTGAACAACATACTAAAAAAACTGTAATACTAGGATTTGATAATGTTTCAAGAAGATATAAATTTAATGATTTAAGTTGGTTATATGATGTTAAGTTTGATTTACTTGATGATAAATATATAGATAAAATATTTGTTATAGGAAGATTTAGATACGATGTATTAACACGTCTATCTTATACTAATATTGATAAAGATAAAATAATATTGATTGATAATTTAGATAATTTAATAGATAAAGTAAAAAACGAAAGTACTGGAACAATATATACTATGGTATGTTTTGATATGACAGCAATTATAAAGAAAAAAATAATGGAGGATACTCATGAATAAAATACGTATAGCACATTTATATTATGATTTAATGAATCTTTATGGAGAATGTGGAAATATTATGGCATTAGAAAAAGCATTCCATGATCAAGATATGTACACTGAAGTTATTAAATTATCAGTAAATGATAAAATAGATTTTAATAAATATGATATTTATTATATGGGATGCGGTAGTGAAACTAATCAACAAATTGTTATAAATGATATATTAAAATATAAAGATAAAATTAAAAATGCAATAGAAAATAACAAATATTTTATATTTACTGGTAATAGTTACGAATTATTAGGAAATTATATAGAAAAAGTTAATAATGAAAAAGTTGAAACTTTATCAATATTTGATTTCTATACAAAAGAATTAGATAGTAGAATTATTGGAGAAGAAATAATGGAATGTAAATTATTTAAGGAACCAATAATTGGTTTTCAAAATAGACAATGTGTATTAAACACAAAAAATAATCACTTATTTGAAGTATTAAATGGACATGCAGATAATTATAAGTCTCACTATGAAGGAATACATTATAAAAATTTATTTGCAACTTATAACCTAGGCCCATTATTAATAAGAAACCCAATATTAAAAGACTACATAGTAAAAGATATCTTAGAAAGTAAAGATATTCTATATAAACATATACCATCTATAGATGAAAAAGCATATAATGAATTTGTTAAGAATTTTATTTCATAAAATTTTATCTATATGTTTTACATAGTTAATTTAGTAAAATATTTATTAATTGACACACATAAATGTGTGTTTTTATTATGACTATTAGATAAAAATGAATACATGAGATATTAAATAAGATAAAACTTATACTTTTTTTCAATTCAAAAAGAAAAAGAAATTGAATATATTGTCAATTTCTTTAAAAATTATGATACTTTATATGGATTTGATATTGTTCCGTCTCCGCTTGTTATTTTTGTACTTGATTTAAGAGTAATGACCGGTCTTAATGAATATGTTAATGATGGTAAATCTAAATATATTTCACCAGCATCACCTATAAACCAAATATTAACGTTATAAAAAATTTCAGTATCCTCTTCTTTATAAAACCTAGCTAATGATAATGTTGGCCAATAATTTGAAGTTGCATTATTTTTTAACCAATAATTTAAATTATCATACTCGTTTCCACCACCTGCATATACTATTTCATCATAGTTTAACATGCCTATTTTATTTATATCGGTTTCACCATCTACTCCAGTAGTTTCACATTTATATGATGGAGTTTTTGTTACCTCATGTTTATTTTCAGCAGAATAATAAAACGGCGTTTTTGAATTTATTAAATCATTTACTTTTCCTATTATTTCACCTGAATTACTAAAATTATAAGCATCAGTCAAATTTCCTATACACCATGTATCGTTTTTTAATAATGCTAAATCACTCTCACTTGTTATTTTTCTTTCTAACCATTCATTTAGTTTTACTCTGGCACTATTTTCTTTGTCACTTTCACTATTTATATAATCATTGATAATATAAACCTCATTTAATTTTACTTTTTTATTTAGAATTATTCCATAATGTGCATTTATAAGGTTTCCTTTTACACCTTTAGCACCATCTGTTGCAAAACCACTATCACTTGTTAGGTTAGTTTCACTACATTCTAATTCTGATGCAAGTATTAATTTTATACTTCCATCTCCTTCTATACGCACAATTCTAAAACACATTCCTGCAAAACTTAAATAGTTATCTTCTACATTTCCTCTATAGTAATATGTTGTTCCATAGTC
>CAKORH010000021.1 GCA_934101235.1 uncultured Bacilli bacterium
TTACCAACATATCATTTTGCACATGTGGTTGATGATCATTTAATGCGTACAACACATGTAGTAAGAGGTCAAGAATGGCTATCAAGTGTTCCATTTCACGTTGAATTATTTCAAGCATTTGGATTTGAACAGCCAAAATATATTCACAATTCTTTATTGTTAAAACAAGATGGAGATATAAGAAGAAAAATAAGTAAAAGAAAAGATCCTGAAGCTTTAATGAGTTATTATATAGAAAAGGGGTACCCTAATACTGCAATTATAGAATCATTAATGACAATCCTTAATAGTAATTATGAGGAATGGAGAACAAACAATCCAAATGCTAGCTATCTAGAATTTAATTTTGATCCAAAAAAAGTTAGTACAAGTGGAGCACTTTATGACTTAGATAAATTAGATAATATATCGAAAAATATTATCAGTAAAATGACTGCTAGCGAAGTATATAATGAACTTTTAAAATATACAAACATATATGATAAAGATTTTAATAAAATAATTACAAAATATAAGGATTACACTATAAAAATATTAAATATTGAAAGAGAACAAGCAAAACCTAGAAAAGACTATGCCTCATTTGGTGCTATAAAAAATAATATTTGGTATATGTATGATGAATTATTTACCTCTAATAATTATGAATTTCAAAAAATAATTGATAAAACTGAAATAAAAAGAATACTTGATACTTACATAAATAATTATTTTGATGAAATTGATGATAAAGAAACATGGTTCAATAAAATAAAAGAACTTTGTAATACTCTTGGATACGCAAGTAATATGAAAGAATACAAATTAAATCCAGAAAACTATAAAGGCAATGTTGCAGATATATCTACAGTTTTAAGAGTAGCTCTAACAACAAAATCTATGACTCCTGATTTATATGAAATTATGAAGTTACTTGGCAAAGATAAAATAAAAAATAGGTTTAACGTATTTAATGTGGAATAGTGAATTTATTCCACATTTTTTATGAGGAGGAAAAATGAAGAAAGTTGAGTTGTTATGCCCAGCAGGAAATTTTGAAATGCTTAAAATGGCTATTAATGCTGGAGCAGATGCAGTATATTTATCTGGAATTAATTATGGAGCAAGAAAATATGCAAATAATTTTGATAATAATGAAATAATAGACGCAATTAATTATTCACATATTTATGGTGTGAAAGTATATATAACTATAAATACTTTAATAAAAAATGAGGAAATTGATGATTTTATAAAATATGTAGAATTTATACATAAAAATAAAGTTGATGCAGTTCTAATGCAAGACATAGGTATGATTAATTTGGTTAGAAATATATTTCCAAATTTAGTAGTCCATGCATCTACACAATTTCATAATCACAATAAGTATGGATTAGAATATTTAAAAAGCATAGGCGTAAAAAGAGCAGTTCTTGCAAGAGAAATGTCACTAGAAGAAATAAATAAAATAGATGTTGATATAGAAAAAGAAATATTTATTCATGGTGCATTATGTATTTCATACTCTGGTCAATGTTTAATGTCAAGTATAATTATGAATAGAAGTGGTAATAAAGGAGAATGTGCAGGTCTATGTAGATTACCATATAAATTATTAAAAAATGATGAATATATAAAAACTAATGGAAAATATTTACTAAGTACAAAAGAATTATGTTCATTAAGTAATATAACAAAAATATTAGATTCTAATATTACTTCAATTAAAATAGAAGGAAGAATGAAAAGCCCAGAATATGTCTATTACGTAACAAGTTTATATAGAAAAATTATAGACAATTATTATCTAGGAAAAGAAACACTCATATCAACAGAAGAAATAAATAATTTAAAAGTATTATATAATAGAAAATTTACAACAGGATATTTATTTAATGATAAAGATATTATGAATCAAGAAACTCCAAATCATCAAGGAATAGAAATCGGTAAAATAATTGATATTACACCAAAAAAATTAAAAATAAAACTTATTAGTGAACTTAATCAAGGCGATGCAATACGATTTAAAAACAATAATGTAGGAATGTATGTAAATTTCATGTATGATAAAAAAGATAATCTTATTAATTCTTCAAAAGACAGAGAATATATTTATATAGATAATAAATTTAATATAACAGATAAAGATACAATATTAAAAACTATAGATAGTAAATTGATTAAAAGTATTAATAATATGGTACCTAAGAAAATTCCAATAAATATAGAAGTAATAGCAAAAATAAATAAAGAATTAGAAATAATAATAAATGATGAAACAAATGTAATTAAAGAAAAAGGAAATATTATAGATTCTTCAAAAACTACACCGACAACAAAAAGTCAAATTATTGAAAAATTATCAAAATTAAATGAAACACCATATACATTAAAAAACATAAAAATAAATATGGATAATAATATTTTTATACCATTAAAAGAATTAAATATTATTAGAAGAAAGCTAATAGAGAAATTAAATAATATTAGAACCAATGTTAATGACAATTTTATAAAAAAAGAATATATTAAAGAAACTGTAAAAGTAAAATTAACAAATAATATAAATATATTAACAAACAATGAAGAAGACTATAAATTGTTTAATAATTTTCCAAATATAAAATTTTATACTAGCAATAAACATTTATATTCAAAATACAAAAATAACTCATGTTTAAGATTAGAAAGAGTACAAAATAAAGAAGTTAACTATAATAATGAAAATTTACTAATTACTGACATAGGATCAATATATCATTATAAAAAAGATAATTCTGTTGAAAGTGATATTTATACAAACATAACTAATATGTATTCAGTACATTATTTAACAAAATTAGGAGTTAAAAATATTGGTATATCACCAGAATTAAGTTATGAAGAAATAATAAAATTGTATGATGATTTTATAAAATATTTTAACTACAAACCAAATATAAATATTTTTATTTATGGAAAGTTAGAATTAATGTTACTAAAGCATTGTATCATAAAATATAATTTTAATAAGAACGTTGTTTGTAATGCGTGTAAAAATGTCGATAAATACAAAATAGAGGATAAAAATGGACAAAAATATACAATTGAACCTAATAAGTGCTGTAATGTGATAATTAACAACAAAATTTTTAATAATTTTGATAAAATAAAAATGATAGGCGGATTTAATTACTACATATCTTTAATAGATATAGAAGAAAAACAAGAAATAATAGAAAGTATAAGGAAGTGCGGAAATGTTAAAAATAGTAATAGTTGAAGATGAAAAAAATTATATAGAAAAATATGAAAAAATAATAAATGATCTTTTGTTTAAAAGTAATAGAGATTATGAAATATTTAAATTTACAAAGTATAGTAAAGAATTAAAAGAATTGATAAAAGATACTAGTGAACAAAAAGTATATTTGATTGATTTAGAATTAGAAAATAAATATTCAGGAATGGATATATTACGTGAAATAAGAGATATAGATTGGGATAGTGAAATAATTGTTATAACAAATCATGATAGAATGTTTGAAACAGTGCATAAAGAAATATATAAAACTTTCGATTTTATAGAAAAATTTTGTGATTTAGATAAAAAATTAGGAAAAGATTTAAAATTAATATTTAATAGAAAATATGATGTTGGTAAATTGTTATATTCCAACAAAAGAATAAGTTTGCAAGTATATTATAAAGACATAATTTATATTTATAGAGATACAATAGATAGAAAAATAGTTATTAAAACATCTAATAATGAATTTTATTTAAATATTCCATTATCAGATATATTAGAATTATTAGATGATAGATTTGAGCAATGTAGTAAAAGTTGTATTATAAATAAAGATAGAATTAATGAAAAAAATTATGGACAAGGATATTTTATTACTGACACCGGTGAAAAGATAAATATGTTATCTAGAAAGTATGTGTGTGAATAATATGAATCTTACTCAACTTTCTTTATATTATGTTACAGAGTTATATGTATTATTTAGTATATTATATTGTTATTCAAAAATATCAGGTAATGAATTAAATATAAAGAAATCAATATACGTTATAATTATTTTCAGTTTCTTTATGGTAGTAAATAATATATATAATTTAGATAGTTTTAAATTTTTAATGTCATTTTGTATAATGTCAATGTCAAATTATCTGTGCTTTAAAAATAATATTAAAGATACACTTTTCAATACTGTAATATATATTTTAATAACCACTATTTTTGAATTTGTGTTTGCACCAATATTTTTAAGCAGTTTTAGTAATATAGAAATGTTAAATAATAATGGAACAGTACTAAAAATAGTTTATACAATATTTATTTTTACTATATCTAATGTTTTCTTCTCATTTAAAAGAGTAATAAAATTATTTGATATCTTAAAAACCGTTGTTAAAAAAGCTTTTTCAATAGAAATACTATTAATTTTGATTATGATAATATTTAATTTATTAGAATATGTTTATGTTAGCAAAATAAATAATTTACCATTTTTATTTTCAGTAATTATTTCTATAATATATGTTATTTCAACTTTTATTATAATTGTAAATAATCGAAGAAATATAGAAAAATTAAAATTAAAAAATATTGTATTAGAAAAATCATATAAATCTTATACTAAATCTTTAGAAGAATTTAGAGAATTAAAACATAACTTAAAAAATAAATTATTTGGAATAAAAAGTTATTTACCCCAAGAAGAACAGAAAATGCTTAACGAAATTATTATTAGTTATAATAAACAATGTGATTGGATAAATAATATTGAAAATCTGCCACAAGGAATTGAAGGAATAATTTATCTAAAAAAATTTGAAGCTGAAAATAAAAATATCTCTTTAATTATTAATTATGAAAGTAAGCTTAAAATTAAAGATAAAGATTATTTAGATTTATGTGATGTTTTAGGCATCCTATTAGATAATGCAATTGAAGCAACTCATGGTAGGAAGAAAGTAATATTATTAGATGCATATGATAAAGATAATGTCTTAATAATTAAAATAACAAATAAATTTAGCAATTATGTATATTTGAATAAAATTTTCGAAAGAAATTATAGTACAAAGAAAATAAAATCAGGTATTGGATTAAATTATGTAAAAAATCTTAATAATAAACACATAAAAGTAAACATAAAAATTATTAATAATTTATTTAATGTATATTTGTACTATAAAAAATAATCTCATATAAAAGACTAATTAAGTTAAAAATACACTTATTATAGTCTTTTTTATTATTTTATTACATATAATCCATATCATTTAATAAAAAAATAGATTATACCGTTTTCAGATATAATCTACAAATAATTAATAAATAATTATTTTATTAAAGATTTTGGACATTCAGGTTCATCTAATACGATTCCTAAAGTAAATGGAGTAGCAGCAACAGCAGCTCCGATTTTTGCTAATAATGCTATCATTGTTATACCTCCTTTTCTATTTGTTTAATTAAATTTATATCACTTAATTTAAACCTTGCTTTCTGTCCCATTAAGATATAACCTAATGGATTTGTTAATAATGCTTCTAAAAACATTGCACTAATAATTAAATTGGAAATGCTTTTAAATTTTAAAATCAAAATTAAATATACCAAGCAGATTGTCAATATTATTATTTTATAAATCAATTTTCTTTTCTTATTTATCATTGGACGTTTTTCAGTATCGGCAGGACAAAAGATTAAATAATTTACAAAACATATTGACCATAATATAACTAATACATTCTTTTCAATGTATAAATTTGAAAATATATAAGGAAGACCAATTAATAATAAAGTACTATATAACCAACACATTATATTAGATTTAGCATGACATCCATATCCAACACCTCTAAGCATTGAATAAAATAAGAGAAATATAATAAATTCTTTGTAACATTTTAATATAATAGTTAGAAGTAGTATTACAGATAATTTTGTTACTAAAGTATAAATACCATATATGCCATATTTTACTTCTTCGTATTTTATAGCATCTAATTTATTTTCTCTATTAATTTTAATCATAATCGATTCTATAACTTTTTCTTTCATATTAACTTCCTTACAATGACATAATAATACATTTAATATGTGTATGAAAATTTAAAAAAGAGTATATTTGTATAAAATAAAAATTTTGGTGCATTTTTTCCGTGCTTTTAGTCCAACTTTTAAGAAAATTACAAAATTAGTGTTAAGATGTACTTGTCACTGTAAAGAGAAAAAGTAGTTGTCGACAAACATATAAGTATCGAGCTGTGAAGAAGTCATGAAGTGAAAAAAATAAAAAATAATAATTAGAAAAAGGGATGATAAATGATGCGTGGTAAAGTTAAATGGTTTAATAATGAAAAAGGATATGGTTTTATAGAATATAATGATTTAGAAGATATATTTGTACATTATTCTGCTATAAAAAAAGATGGTTATAAAACATTAAAAGAAGGAGATATTGTTGATTTCAAACTTATAGAGACAGGGAAAGGATTACAAGCACTTGATGTTGTTGAAGTAGAACTAACTACAGTATTGTAGTTTTTTTCTTTTTTTGATAAAATAATTATAGGAGATGATGATATGAAAAAGAATATTAGAGGAGACAAATTAGTTGTTACAGATTCTATAAAATCTTACATTGAAGAAAAAATAGATAAATTAACAAAATACTTTGATAATGATGAAATAGAAGCAAAAATTGTAATAAAAGTTGCTAACAATAAAGAAATTATAGAAGTAACTATACCAACTAATAAATATACATTAAGAGCAGAAGAGAGAAATGATGATTTATATGCAGCAATAGATTTAGTAGTAAAAAGAAAATCAATTGATATTAAACCAATGGATGAAGAAGAAGCTATTTTACAAATGGAATTATTAAATCATGACTTCTTTATGTTTAAAAATATTGATGAAAATTGCATTTCTGTACTTTATAAGAGAAAAGATGGAAAATTTGGCATAATTAATTCAAAATAAGAGTGTTAAACTCTTTTTTTATGTGCTATAATATATGGTATTGGAGGAATATAATATGAATATTATAAAAAGATTAGTCGATACAGAATATAAAGAATTAAAAAGGTTTAGAAAAATAGCTGACGAAATTGAAGCTTTAGATGAAGAATATACAAAAATGTCAGATGAAGAACTTAGTGGAATGACTGAAAAATTAAAAAGTGAATTAGCTAATGGTAAAACTTTAGATGATATAATTGTTCCTGCTTTTGCAACAGCTAGAGAGGCTGCATATAGAAAAATTGGAGAAAAACCATTCTATGTACAATTATTAGGTGGTCTTGCAATACATTTCGGTAATATTGCTGAAATGAAAACTGGTGAGGGTAAAACTTTAACTACAATCTTACCAGCATACTTAAATGCGTTATCAGGTGAAGGTGTACATGTAGTAACAGTAAATGAATACCTAACAGCACGTAATGCTGAATGGATGAAACCAATTTTTGATTTTTTAGGAATAACAGTTGGTGTAAATTTAAGAGAATTAACTCCACAAGAAAAACAAAAAGTTTATAATTGTGATATTACATATTCTACAAATAATGAAATTGGATTTGATTATTTAAGAGATAACATGGTAGTAAAAAAAGAAGACAGATGTTTAAGACCACTTAATTTCTGTATTCTTGATGAAGTTGACTCAATGTTAATTGATGAGGCAAGAACTCCATTAATTATTTCAGGAGGAAAATTTAATTCAGCAAACTTATATAAAGATGCAGATAAAGCAGTAAAAAAATTAACATATGAAACTGACTATACAATAGATGAAAAAACAAAATCAGTATTATTAACTGAAGAAGGATCAGAAAAAATAGAGAAACAATTTAAATTATCAAATCTTTATGATATAGAAAATGCAGCATTAGTACATCATATTAATCAAGCATTAAAAGCAAATTACGGTATGAGTGTTGATGTTGATTATGTTGTATCTAATGAAGGAGAAATACTAATTGTTGATCAATTTACAGGACGTTTAATGCATGGTAGACAATTCTCTGATGGATTACATCAAGCAATAGAAGCTAAAGAAGGAGTTAAAATAAATGAAGAAACTCAAACTTTAGCAACAATAACATTCCAAAATTTATTTAGAATGTATAAAAAAATCGCTGGTATGACAGGTACTGCAAAAACAGAAGAAGAAGAATTTAGAGATATATATAATATGTATGTAATTGAAATACCAACAAATAAACCATGTATAAGAGAAGACATGATTGATAAAATGTATTCTACTGAAAAAGGTAAATATAAAGCAATTGTAGAATTTATAAAAGAAGTACATGCTACAGGACAACCAATATTAGTTGGTACTATTTCAGTTGAATCTAATGAAAGATTAAGTAAATTATTACAAAAAGAAAAATTGCCTCATGAAGTATTGAATGCTAAAAACCATGCTAGAGAAGCAGAAATTATAGCAAAAGCTGGAGAAATTGGAGCAATAACAATTGCAACTAATATGGCAGGACGTGGTACAGATATTAAATTAGCAGATGGTGTTAAAGAATTAGGGGGACTATGCGTTATAGGTACTGAAAGACATGAATCCCGTCGTATAGATAACCAATTACGTGGACGTGCTGGACGTCAAGGAGATCCAGGTTACTCACAATTCTTCATTTCATTTGAAGACGAATTAATGAGACGTTTTGGTGCTGAAAAAGTTAGAGATATCATTAAAAAAATGGGTTATCCAGAAGATCAAGATATCACAAACAAATTCCTATCAAAACAAATAGAAAGTGCTCAAAAGAAAGTTGAAGGAAATAATTATGACATGCGTAAAAACTTACTTGATTATGATAATGTAGTAAGTGAACATAGAAAAATTATATATAATAGAAGAAATGAACTTATAGATTCAGAAAATGTTAATGAAATTTCAATAGAAACAATAAGAGATTTTATTGATAGATTAGTAGATGATCATATTGCACCAGAAGGTTATTTAACAGATGATGATTATCAAAATATAACTGATCATGTAAATGCAAATATGCTAAGAAATCATAATATTAAAAAAGAAGATATAATGGCTAAAAAACCAGAAGAAGTATCTGATAAAATAAGTGATATAATAGTTGAAGAATTAGACAATAAAGTTAAAGATATACCTGTATCAGTTATAAATGATTTTGAAAGACACATATCTTTAAGAGTTATTGACCAAGCATGGGTAAAACATATTAGTTCAATGGAACAATTAAGAGAAGGTATTGGATTACGTGGATATGCACAAACAAATCCATTACAAGCATATGTATTAGAAGGAAATCAAATATTTGAATCAATGGAAGATTCTATTGATGAACAAATAGCAAACTTTTTACTTCACATGCAAATAACACAAAATATTAATAATAAAACAAATAAAATAGTAAAAACAAATGATGGAAAAGAAGCATTGAAATCTTCTCCTAAAAAATCAGATAAAAAAATAGGTAGAAACGATAAGTGCCCATGTGGCTCAGGTAAGAAATATAAACAATGCTGTGGCAAATAAGATAAAAATATATAATAAAATAAAGATGTGAACAATTAAAAATATGTTTACATCTTTTAAATTTACTCATAAAAAATAAAAAGTTTTACATTAATAAAACAACAAATGAAAATGAATCATGATTAGTTTTAACATTGCAACCTAAAGAGAAAACTCAATAAAAAATCAATAAAATTATATTAAGAAATATTAATGAAGAACCTAATGCAACTTTAAAAAAATACTTATATAAAGTTGCATTTACCTTTTTAAGTAATATATTTAAAGTAAGCTTTTGTTAATTTTAATAAATAATGTTAAAATATATACAGTAATAATTATAGACGGAGTTGATTTCATGAATTATTTAAAAAATGTAGATAAAAAAATAAGAGAGTATTTTAATATATTAGAACCAAATTTTCCAGAATGGTTAAATGAATATATAAATACAAAAGAATTGTTATTTCAAAAAAATATAAGCGTAACATGTGGAAAAATATATTCCAAATTATTTAATTATACGACTTATTATTCTAGTTTAGATCATTCTATTGCAGTAGCACTTATTATATGGCATTTTACAAAAGATAAAAAACAAACACTTTCAGGATTATTTCATGATATTGCAACACCTGCTTTTAAACATTGTATAGATTTTTTAAATGGAGATTATATGAACCAAGAATCAACAGAAGAATTAACGACTAAAATAATAAAAAATTCTAAAGAAATTAATGCATTATTAAAAAGAGACAAAATTGAAATTTCTGAAGTAGATGATTATAAATTATATCCAATAGCAGACAACGATACACCAAAATTATCTGCAGATAGATTAGAATATTCATTATCAAATGCTTTATTAAATAATAATATTATTAACATAGAAAAAGTTAAAGAAATATATAATGATATTTATGTGCAAACTAATGAACAAATGGAACTAGAAATAGGTTTTAAAAGTGAAAATATTGCTATAGAATTTGTACAAATAACTACAAATTTATCAATTTCATATAGGAATGATGAAACTAGATATTCAATGCAATTTATAGCAGATATATTAAAAAAGTTAAATATTGAAAATAAAATAACAAAACAAGATTTATATGAAAAAACAGAAGATGAAATAATTGATATTATAGAATCAAGTGAATATAAAGATATATTTAATAAATGGAGACAAGCTAAAAAAGTAATGGTATCGAAAACTGAGCCAACAAATGTATATTACGTACATCATGG